>JAVEWX010000122.1:0-9319 GCA_034004335.1 Bacteroidales bacterium
TGCATAGTTGTGGTTAATGCCCCTTCGAACTCGATTTATTACGGAAATCTTGTAGCCGGGCCGGTATTCAGGGAGATTGCCGACAAGGTTTATTCGAAGTATTTCTTCCGTTTTGGGAAGCCGGAGGTGAAAGAAACGGCAGAGGACAGACCTGTTATAGCCCATCTTCCTGGTCTGGGAGGAGGCTATGCGGAGGATGTCATCCTGGTGGCACGGGCTATGGGATTTGAACATAACCGTATCTCAGGTGCAGGATGGATAAAGGCCACCAGGCAGAACGACACACTGCATTTCAAAGCCGTGGATGTCAGCGAAGGGGTTGTACCCGACATGACGGGGATGGCTCTGAGGGACGCGTTGTTTATCCTTGAAAATTCAGGGTGGCATGTACGATACAATGGAGCTGGTCGTGTTTTAAGGCAGTCCCCGTCGGCCGGGAGTCACCTGCAGGAGGGATCTGTCGTTTATCTCGAACTTGGCATATGAAAAGACTGGGCGACTTGTTGAAAGGGATTGATATCAGATCGGTGACGGGTGACACCGGCATTCCCATCGATCAGATAACCTCCGATTCACGGAAGGCCGGCCCGGGGACCATGTTTGTGGCAATCAGGGGAACCAGGACCGACGGGCATCTCTATATAGGGGATGCCGTCAGGGCAGGTTCTCCGGCAGTAGTATGCGAAAGGCTGCCTGAGGGAGGGTCGCAGGCCGGAGTGACCATTGTAGTCGGGGACAGCAATGAGGCTCTAGGAATACTTGCTTCGCAATTATCCGGTAATCCCTCTGCATCGCTCAGGCTTGTGGGTGTTACGGGCACTAACGGAAAAACAACGGTTGCCACTCTTCTATACAGGCTGTTCACGGCAATGGGCTACAGGTGCGGCCTTCTTTCCACGGTGTGCAACTATATCAATGACAGGAGAAGTGAGGCAACGCACACCACACCCGATCAGGTTGAGCTGAACGCACTGCTGGCAGAAATGGTGGCTTCGGGATGTGATTATGCATTCATGGAGGTCAGCTCCCATGCCATTGATCAGAGAAGGATTGCAGGACTAACCTATGCGGGAGGCATATTTACAAACCTTACCCACGATCATCTCGACTATCACGGCACACTTAGCAACTACCTTAATGCAAAGAAGAAATTCTTTGACAGTCTTGGTGCCGAAGCCTTTGCGGTTGTTAACGCTGATGACAGGAACGGCAGGGTGATGGTCCAGAATTGTGCGGCCTCCATATATACCTACTCCGTGACGGGAATGGCTGATTTCCGTGCATCGGTGATGGAAATGCTTATCGATGGCATGAAGCTTAAGATGGAGGGGAATGAGATATGGACTCCCCTGATCGGTGACTTTAATGCATCGAACCTGCTTGCTGTCTATGCAGCATCGCGTTTGCTGGGAGTGAATGCCGGGGAGTCGCTGAGGGTTCTCAGCATGATGACCCCTGTACCGGGAAGACTCGAGATAGTCCGTTCGGCGAACGGCATTACCGGACTTGTCGATTATGCACATTCCCCCGATGCCCTTCGCAATGTTACCGGTACCATCAACAGGATAAGAAAGGGTAAGGTCAGACTCATCATCATTGTAGGAGCCGGAGGTGACAGGGATCGCACCAAGCGTCCCCTCATGGCCTCAATTGCTGCCAGGGGAAGTGATTTACTCATTTTAACCAGTGATAACCCGCGTTCGGAGGATCCGGAAAAGATAATTGATGATATGGAAGCAGGACTGGATGAAGGTATGCGCAAGAAGACAATAAGGATCAGTGACCGCCGGAGCGCTATAAGGACCGGAGTGAAGATGGCGCAGCCGGGCGACCTGGTGCTGGTAGCAGGGAAGGGTCATGAGACCTACCAGGAGATTAATGGAGTCAGGCATCATTTCGATGACCGTGAAGAGTTAGCGAAAGCATTTATTGACGAAAACAGCAATTGATATGTTCTACCATCTGTTCAGATACCTTGATCAAATAACCGATTTGCCGGGAGCAGGTTTGTTCAACTATATCTCCTTTCGATCGGCAATGGCAGTGATTACCTCCCTACTTATATCGCTTATATTCGGTAAGCGCATCATCAGTTATTTGCAATACAAACAGGTTGGTGAGGTTATAAGGGACCTCGGTCTCGAGGGCCAGTACCGGAAGCAGGGAACTCCTTCGATGGGTGGGCTGATAATACTGATGTCGATAGTGGTACCGGTGCTGCTGTTTGCCCGCCTCGACAACATTTATATACTCCTAATGCTGGTTACCACTGTATGGCTTGGCTTCATCGGATTTCTCGATGATTACATCAAGATATTCAGGAGAGATAAGAGGGGGCTGCCGGGGCGCTATAAGATACTGGCCCAGGTGGTTATGGGCCTCGTGGTTGGCGTGACACTCTATTTCAGCCCGCAGGCGGTGGTAAGGGAGATAGTCCCTGGTTCAGCGGTAAGCAATGTGTCCGTAAGCTCAGCACAGGGGTATGATTATGAAGACGAGAGGTATGTGTACAAGGATATTAAAAGCACTAAAACAACCATACCCTTCATCAAGAACAATGAGTTTGACTATGCATGGCTTGTTCCCTTCCTTAAGAAGGAGAGCAGACAGGCCTGGGGATGGGTTGTGTTTGTTATAATGGTAATAGTGGTGGTTTCGGCCGTGTCGAACGGGGCAAACCTTACAGACGGCCTCGACGGCCTTGCGACCGGAACCTCTGCAATAATAGGTGCTACCCTTGGCATACTGGCTTATGTTTCGGGGAACATTATTTATGCCGGATACCTTAACATAATGTACATACCAAGCAGCGGGGAGCTTGTGATCTTTGCGAGCGCCTTTATCGGTGCCACGATAGGATTCCTGTGGTACAACGGCTATCCGGCCCAGGTGTTTATGGGTGACACGGGGAGCCTGGCGATAGGTGGAATCATTGCAGTGATGGCAATAATTCTTCGTAAGGAACTCCTGATACCTGTTCTTTGCGGGGTATTCTTTGCAGAGAGCATATCGGTGATGATCCAGGTGGTGTGGTTCAGGCGGACCAGGCGGATACACGGGGAGGGACGAAGGGTTTTCCTGATGGCTCCCCTTCATCATCACTACCAGTTAAAGGGACTGCCGGAGCCCAGGATTGTGACAAGGTTCTGGATAGTAGCCCTGATCCTGGCGGTACTGAGCGTGGTAACCCTGAAGGTAAGATAGGCATATCTACGGTAAGGAATGAAAGAGCGGGTTGTTATACTTGGAGCAGGCGAAAGCGGAACCGGAAGTGCAGTGCTGGCATCTTCGAAAGGCTATGATGTGTTCGTGTCGGACAGTGGCCCTGTTAAGGAGAAATATGCTGCCATTCTGAGAGGACATGCCATAGGGTTTGAGGAGAATCACCATTCCCCGGACCTCATCCTCAATGCCGGTGAGGTGATAAAAAGTCCCGGCATACCGAACAGTGCCCCGCTCATCGGGGAAATACGGAAGAGGGGGATACCCCTGGTATCGGAGATTGAGTTTGCAGCCAGATTTACCGATGCATATAAGATATGTATCACCGGCAGCAATGGAAAAACAACCACCACCAACCTTATCTGGCATATGCTCCGCAAGGCAGGGCTGAAGGCTGCAATGACGGGTAATGTGGGCAACAGTTTCGCCATGGCGGTTCATGAAGGGGGTTATGATTACTATGTCATTGAGCTGAGCAGCTTTCAGCTCGACAATATGTATGATTTCAGGGCAGACATAGCCATACTCATGAATATCACACCTGACCACCTCGACAGGTATGACTACAGGATGGAGAACTACGTTGACTCGAAATTCAGGATCACCGCCAACCAGGGTGGTGACCAGTATTTTATTTATTGTGCCGATGATCCCGTAATTAATCAGGAGCTTCCAAGAAGGGACCTAAGATCAAGGCTCCTGCCATTCTCCCTCAACAGTGAGGATGGTATGGCCGCCTTTACCAGGAATGATGAACTAATCCTTGACTTCAACCAAAAAATCAGCCTTATGACCATGCATGATCTGGCCCTTAAGGGCCGTCACAATGCCTATAACTCAATGGCGGCGGCCATTGCAGGCAATGTGTTGAACATCAGGAAGGACATTATCAGGGAAAGCCTTTCGGATTTCCAGGGTGTCGAGCATCGTCTTGAACCTGTCCTGACAGTCTGCGGTATCAACTTTGTCAATGACTCAAAGGCTACCAATGTCAATTCAACGTGGTATGCCCTTGAGTGCCTGTCGCCGGGTGTCGTTTGGATTGCCGGCGGGATAGATAAGGGTAATGATTATACCGAGCTTCATCAGCTTGTCAGGCAGAAGGTTAAGGCCATTGTCTGCCTGGGCAGGGACAACAAAAAGATAATAAGTTCATTTGAAGGGGTAGTGCCAACAATAGTTGAAACAACCTCTATGGAGGAGGCTGTAAGATCGGCCTATTACCTTGCCGGCAAGGGGGAGACTGTATTGTTGTCGCCGGCCTGCGCAAGCTTTGACCTGTTCAGCAACTATGAGGACAGGGGACGACAATTCAAGCAGGCGGTGAGGAACCTATAATCACGGGAACCATGAAAGGTATAAGACTGGCAGCAATTTTCAAGGGAGACCGCGGCATCTGGGCCATGATAGTGCTGTTTATGTTCTACAGCCTTCTGGCGGTATACAGCTCATCTGCCAGTGTTGCATTCTTTAAATTCGGTGGAAATACAACATACTTCCTGAGGAGCCAGTTTTTCATGCTTCTGTTCGGGCTGACAATTATTGTGATAACAAGCCATCTGAACTACAAGATTTATTCAACCCTGGCAAACATTATTCTCCTGGGGGCCATAGTACTACTGATACTGACTCTGTTTGTAGGGGTTCGCATCAACGAGGCCACCCGCTGGCTTGAGATCCCGGGAACCGGTTTCAGGTTCCAGACCTCTGACCTCGCAAAGGTTGCCATAGTGATATACCTGGCGCGGGTTCTCGCCAAATACCAGAATGAGCTGAATGATTTCATGCTTGTAACGAGGGTTTTCATGGCCCCGGTTGGAATAGTATGTGCCCTGATTCTGAGTGAGAACCTTTCATCGGCACTGATGATATTCGGAATATGCATGGTAATAATGTTCCTCGGGAGGGTGCCTGTCAAATTCCTTGTTGCCTATACCGGCATTGCCCTGGTGGGTGTTATCCTCTTTGCCCTGGTACTTACCGTTGCAACCGATGATAACAGGGTTGATGTCTGGAAGAACAGGATAGAAGCTTTTATATCGGGGGAGTCGGACCCCGATGAGGATTACCAGCTTAACCAGGCCAAGATCGCAATTTCCACGGGTGGATTGTTTGGCAAAATGCCGGGGAAGAGCGTTCAGAGGAATATGCTGCCGCAGTCAAACTCCGACTTCATTTTTGCCATTATCGTCGAGGAATATGGTCTTGTCTTCGGTGCCATTCCTCTCATCATGGCATACCTGGTACTGCTTTACAGGGGTATTGCAATAGCGAAAAGGTGTGAAACAGCCTTTCCTGCCTTCCTTGTGCTGGGTCTTGTGATGATGATTGTAATACAGGCAACCATCAACATGATGGTATCGGTGGGACTGTTCCCGGTGACCGGACAGACACTGCCGCTCGTAAGCTGGGGCCGGTCGTCGGTTCTGGTAATGAGTTTTTCGATAGGGGCAATTCTCGGGGTCAGCAGGGTTGTCAACGCAAGAATGAGGGCGGAAGAGCTTGCGGAAGAAGAGAAATCGGATAATGAATCAAGGATATATGAACCGGCAAAGGCCTAGAAGGATAATAATCAGCGGTGGAGGAACCGGGGGGCATATCTTCCCGGCAATATCCATTGCCAATGCGCTGAAGGCTGCCGATGCCGCTACTGAAATTCTTTTTGTCGGAGCAACCGGCAGGATGGAGATGGAGCTGGTTCCTGCCGCCGGTTACCCGATCAGAGGGTTGCCGGTAAGCGGCATCCGCAGAAGAAGGATATGGGAAAACTTCGGGGTTCTTGTAAAACTCATCAGGAGCGTGCGTATAGCCGCCGCCATTATCAGGGACTTCAGACCCGATGTCGCGGTGGGCGTGGGAGGGTATGCCAGTGGTCCTCTACTGTGGGTCGCCGGACGCAGGGGTATACCTATACTCATCCAGGAGCAGAACAGCTTCGCCGGAATTACCAACAGGCTGCTTGCCGGCAAAGCTGCTGTGATTTGTGTGGCCTATGAGGGCATGGAGAAGTATTTTCCTGCCGGGAAGATAATACTGACAGGCAACCCGGTAAGAAGCATCTTCTCCGATCCCGGCTCCCTGCAGGCAGAAGCCTGCAGCTATTTTGGCCTTACCCCGGGCAGACCGGTGGTACTCGTTCTCGGAGGGTCGCAGGGAGCCGGATCAATAAACGGCGTGATCGATTCTTCGGCTCAACAGATAAGGACAACCGAAGCTGAATGGATATGGCAGGCAGGAAAGTACTATTACGAACGCGTAAAATCGGTTGTTGAAAGTGAAAACCTGCCTAACGTTAAGGTAATGAGCTTCATTGACCGGATGGATCTGGCATATGCTGCTGCCGGCATAATAGTATCGAGGGCGGGAGCAGGAACCATTTCTGAATTGTGCCTGGTTGGCAAGCCCGTGATACTGGTTCCTTCACCGAATGTAGCGGAGGACCATCAGACACGGAATGCCATGGCTCTTGCCGGTAAAAATGCAGCTGTCATGATAAGGGATAATGATGTTGCGGCCGGACTTGCGGATGAGGTTGAAAAGCTACTGAAGGACCGCGAGGAAATGAAGCTGCTTGCTTCAAACATAAGAAAGATGGCCAGGCCGGAGGCTGCCGAACATATTGCAGATGAGGTGCTTAAATTGACGAACCGATGATTTCAGCAGATAAAACGGACGGATTATTCTTCGTGGGAATAGGCGGCATCGGGATGAGTGCCCTGGCGAGATATTTCCTGGCAGGCGGATTTTTTGTTGCCGGATATGACCGGACAGGCAGCGAACTGACTGACGCCCTCTCGGCTGAGGGTTGCAGTATAACTTTTGACGATGACACGGGTTCATTGCCTGAGTTGTTCCGTGCCAGGGAGAACAGGAGCAGGGTAGTCATCGTTTACACACCTGCAATACCAGCATCCAACAGGATACTTACCCACTTCAGGTCGGGTGGATATACCCTTATGAAACGCTCAGAGGTTCTCGGGCAGATTTCGTCAAAGACCGACACGCTGGCGGTAGCCGGCACACATGGTAAGACAACGGTTTCCACCATTCTTGCCCACATCCTTAATCTCTCGCATATTGGTTGCTCGGCATTCCTTGGCGGTATCAGCAAGAACTACAATACAAATCTTCTTATCGGAACAGGGCGTTATACGGTCATGGAGGCCGACGAGTATGACAGGTCATTCCTTCGTCTGACTCCCCTCATGGCCATCATCACAAGTGTCGATGCCGATCATCTCGATATATACGGCGACCATGCTTCCATGATAGCAGGTTATAACGAATTCTGCACACTGGTAAGACCGGGAGGGCACATGGTTGTTAACAAAAAGATTGAGAGCCTGATAAAGAGGCAGCCTGATGTGTCCTGTTCCACATACGGACTCGATGAAACAGCCGATTACAGCGCTTTGAACATCACCCCCGACAGTCATTTTTACAGGTTCGACCTGAAAACCCCTTCGGGAGTATTCAGGGATATGCACTTTTCGCTGCCCGGGGTGATAAACGTTGAGAATGCAGTGGCTGCTTCAGCAGTGGCCCTGCTTAGTGGTGCAATGATTGAGGAGGTAAGGAAAGCCCTTGTTTGCTTCAGGGGCGTGAGGAGACGCTTTGATCTCAGGTTGAGTCTCCCCGGCATGATCTACATTGATGACTATGCTCATCACCCCGAGGAGATAAGGGCTTTCACTGAAAGCATCAGGGAGCAGTATGGGAGGAGCAGGATAACCGGCATCTTTCAGCCTCATCTGTACACCAGGACCCGTGATCATGCAGAGTCATTTGCCAGGGCACTCGACATGCTCGACAGTGTAATCCTAATGCCTGTTTATCCGGCAAGGGAGGAACCCATACCCGGTGTCGAATCGTACCTGATACGTGACGCAATGAAGATGAAGGATGTGAAGATAATTGCCGCCAGGGGTGTAGTTGATGCGGTTGACCTTGCCAACACCGACGTTCTTGTTACAATCGGTGCCGGAGATATTGACAGGCTTGTAAAGCCCCTTGAGGATAAGATAAAAGCAATCTACGGGAAGTGAAGAGGATACTTCATATATTGTTGATGTTACCTGTGCTGTATATAGCCGCCGCACCCTTCTATCTGCGCAGTAAAACCATAATGATGAACTGCGGTGGGCTGAACATTATAGTGTCAGATTCGGCTGACAACCGGTTTACGGGTAGTCGTGAAATAAGGGAAAGGATTGCCAGGGGGTCTGTAAGGTATTCAGGGGTGCCATTGTATGATGTCAGGCTTGATGAAATTGAGAGGAGCCTGGCTTCCTCAATCACTGAACTGAGAACGACGGAGGCTTATTTTACCATTGATGGAATCCTCCATGTGGAGGTTGATCAGCGCAACCCCATACTGAGGGTTAAGTCCTCATCGGGCAGCGAGTATTATATTGATGATGAGGGCTTTATCATCAGGAAGCGGGGTCTGCATCCTCCACGGCTTCACATTGCTGCAGGGAGGATCAGTATAAGGGATTTCAGCGGATCAGTTCTGAATGTTGACGACGAGGATGTCCCTGGCATTTTCCGTGACCTTTATGAACTGGTAAGGTACATAAGGAGGAAAGAGATACTGGCTGCCCTGGTCGACCAGATAGAGGTAGGCCCGGGTGGGGATATTTTTCTGATACCCAGGACAGGGGGGCACAGGATTCTGCTGGGAGACACCAGCGACCTTGAGACGAAGTTTCTCACTCTTATCTCATTCTACGACCAGGTGATGACGGAAGGTGCCTGGGACAGATACAACCTTATTAACCTGAAGTATACGGGTCAGGTGGTATGCAGAAGGAAATAGATGAAAATGATAAAACAATTTTTTCAGTTATGAGCAGTAAAGAAAGGTATGTTGCAGCAATCGACATCGGAACTACCAAGATAGTTGCCATTGTCGGTAAAAAGGATGATCAGGGAAGGATAGAGATCCTTGGTTTGAGCAAGGCTCTCTCTAAGGGAGTCAAAAGGGGCGTTGTCCTGAACATTGAGGAGACGGTAAATGCAATCCAGACTACCGTTGAGGATGTGCAGAAGCGTTCGGGGATAAGCTTTACAAAGGTCTTTGTGGGCATAGCAGGCC
>JAVEWX010000123.1:0-9273 GCA_034004335.1 Bacteroidales bacterium
GGGCCGACCAGACCTCCGAACCCATGCCTGTTTATATTTACGGTCAGTTCATTGAGCACCTTGGGCGATGCATCTATGGCGGCATATGGGCTGAGATGCTGGAAGACAGGAAGTTCTGGTATGCCCCCGGCGACCGCGAATCTCCCTGGAGAGTGACAGGCAACAGATCTCTGTTCTCGATGGACAAATCAGTCCCCTTCACAGGAGAGCAGACCCCGGTACTCGGTGCTGACTCACAGGGAACCGCAGTGCTGTCGCAGGAGAACCTCGGACTGCGTGAGAACATGACATATTCGGGAAGGATAATCGTGAAGGGCACACCCGGAATAACGGGGGCTAAGGTAACCCTCCGGGCTGCCGGGAAAGAACAGATTATCAGTATTGACAGTATTTCAGGTTCATATCAGTCATACCCCCTTAAATTTAACAGCGATAAACTGGTTCATGATGCCGTTCTGCTGATTGAACCGGTTGGTAACGGCCGCCTATGGGTAGGTACGGCTTCCCTGATGCCTGATGACAACACCGAAGGTTTCAGGTCCGATGTGATGGCACTGTTGAAGGAACTCAACTCACCCGTTTACAGGTGGCCGGGAGGTAATTTCGTAAGCGGTTATGACTGGAAGGATGGCATAGGCGACCGCGACAAGAGGCCTCCAAGAAAGAATCCCGCCTGGCGCGGAGTTGAGTCTAATGACGTAGGTATGCATGAGTTCATAAGGTTCTGTGAATTGCTTAATACTGAGCCCTACATTGCAGTGAATGCCGGGCTGGGACATGCCGATGAGGCACGTCAGCAGGTTGAATACTGCAACGGACCAGCGACCACACCCATGGGCAGATGGAGAGCACAGAACGGAAGCACCGAACCCTGGGCTGTCAAATGGTGGTCGATTGGAAACGAGATGTATGGTGACTGGCAGCTTGGACACATGTCGACAGATGCATTCGTTCAGAAGCACAATGAATTTGCGGACATGATGCGGAGCGCTGATCCCGATATTGTACTGATAGCTGTCGGAGAGGTAGGCCCGTGGGATGAGATGATGCTTGCGAATTGCGCAGACAACATGGACCTGATGAGCGAGCACTTTTATCGCCAGGACTATCATGGCGGAGGGTTGATGACACATGTTAAGCAGATACCCGATGCCATTAGGCAAAAAGCAGTGGCGCACCGGGGATACAGGGAGAAGATACCTGCACTCGAAGGCAAGGATATAAGAATATGTATGGATGAATGGAACTACTGGTACGGTCCGCACATCTATGGAGAGCTGGGTACCCGGTACTTCTACAGGGATGCTATGGGCATTGCGGCCGGGGTAAATGAATTCAGCCGGAATACCGATATCATATATATGGCTAATTATGCCCAAACGGTGAATGTCATCGGCGCCATTAAGACATCGACGACTCATTCGGAATTTGATGCTACCGGTCAGGTGCTTAAACTATACCGTCACAAGTTTGGAACCGTTCCTGTGGGGATAGAAGGAGAGCCCCGACCGTTGGACATAGCCGCCACACTAACCGAGGGTGGAGATACTCTTACAATATCGGTAATAAACCCTACCTGGCACGAAGTCTCTTTCCCGGTGACGATGGAAGGGTTTTCACCCGGACCGATGATGGAAGTATGGCGGATAGTGTCTCCCGATGATATGGCTCACAATGAACCCGGCAGGGATCCTCTGGTAAGGATAGCATCGGAACCCGATGTTGCCGTACCGGGCAAATTCATTGCCGGTCCGGCCAGCATTACCATTTTCAGGATTCCTGTAATGAAGTAAGGATACCTGTTTTTTACGCTCCCGGGTTGTTGAATGCCGGCTGCAGTGATACACCGGCAGCCGGTTTTTCTCCGGGAGTGTTTTATGATTTTGCAGAGATGAACATTTTTCCCGTGGCAATTAAGGAGAGATAGTTTATATTTGCAATAAATATTTGAACTATGAAAAGAGGAAGATTAATAATGTATGCTGCTGCAGTACTGATGATTGCAGCTACGGCAGCATGTAACAACAGTAAAACAAAACAGATGGTATCATCGGAACCTTTCGGGGCATATAATGGCAAGGAGGTATTTATCTACACCCTGACAAACAATAACGGGAATATTCTGAAGCTCACAAATTACGGAGCCACAATAACATACATCGAGATGCCTGACAGAAACGGACTTCGCGAAAATGTAACCTTCGGGTATGAAACACTGGAGGGATACATCAAGGGAGATCCCTATTTCGGAGCTGTTGTCGGCAGATATGCCAACAGGATTGCCAGGGGCAGATTTACTCTCGACGGCGTGGAATATTCGCTGGCTATAAACAACGATCCCAATGCATTGCACGGAGGGCCGGGGGGATGGCACAGTGTGGTGTGGGATGCCGAAGTCATAAGGGGATCGAATGCCGTGAAATTCAGCTATCACAGTCCCGACATGGAGGAGGGATACCCGGGAAATATGCATGTTGAGGTAGTATATACCTGGACCGACAATGATGAGGTTGTGATGGATTATGCTGTCACCACCGACAAGAAAAGCGTCATCAACGTTACAAATCATGCCTACTTCAACCTCCACGGAGCCGGATCGGGAGATATTCTGGATCATGAGTTGATGATCAATGCCAGGTCGTTTACACCGGTCGACGAAACACTGATACCTACCGGGGAGATAAGACCTGTTGAAGGGACACCCTTTGACTTCACAAGCCCCGCAACAATCGGGTCGAGAATAAACCATGAATACGACCAGCTTGCACTGGGAGGGGGGTATGACCACAATTTTGTGCTTGACAAGTCGAAGGATGTTGCTGCCATAGCCTATGATCCTGTCTCGGGTCGTCAGCTCGAGGTAATAACTGACCTTCCCGGCATTCAGTTCTATTGCGGCAATTTTCTCGATGGAACCCAGATTGGTCACGGAGGCAAAAGCTATCAGTACAGGAGCGGACTCTGCCTCGAAACCCAGTTCTTCCCCGACGGACCTAACAAACCGGAGTTCCCGTCGGTCGTTATTGAACCGGGTAATACATTCAAAACCAGGACTATATACAGGTTCTCCGTAAGGTAGGCCTTTGTGCCGGACATACCGGCAGGTTCGGGAGAGGATTTCAGATAATACAGGGTTGTTAAAAAAACAAAATTTTATACAATTCCTTTGGAAATTATAGTAATAATAATTATATTTGTAGTGAAATTATAAGTGTAAAAAACACAATTAATAATAGCACGATTAACACAAAAGTCTTTTCATTAGGTTAGATTTATTTGGGTTTAGTTGTAGGGGAGTAGTCATCGGGGGAGGATTATTCCCCTTTTTCTTTTTCATCTTCATCATATCCGATCCTTGTTTAAACGGTTGAATTCGCTTGTGCCTGAGCTTAAACTTGTTTATAATTGCACTATTAACCTGTCAGCATGGCCATCAATTTTCCGGACGATTTTCTTGAGCGGATATCGGGTCAGGATTACCTGGATGCCGGGTCACTGCTAGGGGCTCTTGACGGACCGGCCCCGGTAAGCATCAGGATTAATCCCATGAAGTGGAGCGGTAAACCGGTAGAATCCACACCTGTTCCCTGGTGCAGTTCCGGCCATTACCTTCAGTCGAGACCCTCTTTCACATCTGATCCTTTGTTTCATGCCGGTTGCTACTATGTACAGGAGGCATCAAGCATGTTCCTTGAAACGGTCGCAAGGGAGGCCGGTATAGAGGGTCATGGTTTGAGGATCCTGGATATATGCGCTGCACCCGGAGGTAAGACTACACATCTTGCTTCACTGGCCGGCAAGGGATCTGCGATCATTGCCAATGAGGTCATAAGGCCGAGAGCATCAGTGCTGGCTGAGAATATTGTTAAGTGGGGAACCGGAAATGTTATGGTTACCGGCAGTGATCCCTCCGCATTCAGAAAGCTGACGGGCTATTTTGACATCATACTTGTTGATGCCCCCTGTTCAGGGGAGGGCATGTTCAGGGAGGAGGGGGCACGTTCCCAGTGGAGCGTCGGCAATTGTTCCCTGAATGCCGGTCGCCAGAGACGAATTCTATCCGATGTATGGCCTTCGCTGAAGGAGGGGGGCTGGCTCATATATTCAACATGCACATTCAATCCTGCAGAGAATGAGGATCAGATAGTGAGGCTGCTGGAGGAAAAGAGATGCAGCCTTTTGAAACCGGAAATTGGCAGGTTTCCCGGGATAACCCCCGTCAGCATTTCAGGCGGGCTGGCAGGATGGGGATTCCATCCAGGCAGGGTGAGGGGTGAGGGCTTCTTCATATCGGCGATAAGGAAGGAGGAGCCGCAACAACCGGTTAAAACTGGGGCGAAGCCTGCCCGTAGCAGGGGTAGCATCTCCGGGAAGATGGCTGGCAGGGCTATTGAGTATGCAATCGTACCTGATAATTATATCGATGATTTCGGCGGGACGGCAATTGCGCTGCCGCTGCCCGTGACTGAATTCAGAATGCTGGCAGAAAACCTGAGAATTGTGAAGGCCGGTACGGCTCTATACACTCAAAAGCGCGATAACATAGTCCCCTGTCATGAACTCTCAATGTCGGTTAATTTCCGAAGGGAGGTGCTTCCGGTGGTCGAGGTTGGTTATAAGGAGGCTGCAGCGTTCCTCCGGAGGAATGACCTTCAGGCAATCAGGCCTGCCGGACGTGGATGGTCGACAGTGGTATACAGAGGTGTTCCGCTGGGTTTCATCAGGGACCTGGGTAGCCGGGTCAACAATTATTATCCGTCAGAGTGGAGGATAAGGAAGGCATCATTCGAAGGGGAACCCGGTATCATCTGACCCGGCACCGGAAAAACCATGCTCCTCCGGGCCATTTTGTAAAGATGCCAGAACAACTTTCCCGGCTTATTGTTCTATTGTAGATTAGTCACTTTTTTCTATTTTTAGAAGATCGGAACTTTACCGGGTAAATATAAGGCGAACCCTAAGAAACACGATATGAAGTCAGACATTCAGATTGCACAGGAGGCCCCCATCAGGCCGATAACGGAAATAGCCGCAAAATTGGGGATCAGTGAAGATGATCTCGAGCTTTACGGCAGGTATAAGGCTAAACTGCCTCTTCACCTGATTGATGAGGAAAAGATCAAAATGGCCAGGCTGGTACTGGTTACGGCTATAACGCCAACACCGGCAGGAGAAGGCAAGACAACCACTTCGATAGGACTGGCCCAGGCTCTTAACAAAATCGGGAAGAAAACTACTGTTGTGTTGAGGGAACCATCGCTTGGACCGGTTTTCGGAATAAAGGGTGGCGCTGCCGGGGGAGGCTATTCCCAGGTTATTCCCATGGAGGATATTAACCTCCATTTTACAGGTGACATATCGGCCGTTGAGAAGGCTCATAACCTGTTGGCGGCTCTTATAGACAATAATATTCAGCTTGGTCACAAGGAGGGAAACCTCAACCTCGATCCCCGCACAATTGAATGGAAGAGGGTTATCGACATGAATGAAAGGTCGCTGCGCGACATAGTGATAGGTCTTGGCGGACCAAAACAGGGTGTTCCCCGCGAGACCGGTTTCAACATCACTGCCGCCTCGGAGGTGATGGCTACCCTGTGCACGGCAACCAGCCTGATGGATCTCAAGGAGAGGCTCGGCAATATCTTTATAGGCTATACATACGACAACAAACCCATTTTTGCGCGCGACCTGAAGGCGCAGGGCGCCATGACTGCACTGCTCAAGGATGCAATCAAACCCAACCTGGTTCAGACCCTCGAGGGTACCCCCGCGATAATACACGGAGGGCCCTTTGCAAATATTGCACAGGGTACCAATACAATACTGGCTACCAAAACCGGACTTTCGCTAAGCGAATTCGTGGTTACGGAGGCAGGTTTTGCAAGCGAGCTCGGTGCCGAGAAATTCTTTAACATCAAGTCGCAGTATGGTAAGCTTAAGACTAATGCCGTTGTGATTGTTGCCACAATACGGGCCCTTAAATATCATGGAGGTGTAAAACTGGCTGACCTGAAGAACGAGGATACCGAAGCCCTGAAGAGAGGTTTCGACAATCTCGACAAACACATTGAAAACATGAAGTTCTACGGATTCAGTCCGGTGGTGGCCATAAATAAGTTTGAGACCGATACTCAGAAGGAACTGGATCTGCTGATCAGACACTGCGAGGAGCAGAAGTGCGTGGTTGCAGTAAATGACGCCTGGGCAAAAGGAGGAGAGGGAGCCATTGATCTCGCTGAGAAAGTTTTGAAGGCGGCCGACTCCTGTCCTGCCTGTTTCACCCCCCTTTATGACCTCAACTGGTCGTATGAGAAGAAGATTGAAACTATCTGTACAAAAATGTATGGAGCCGACCATGTAGAGTATACTGTCCAGGCAAAATCGCAGATAGAGAAGATTGAAAAGCTTGGTCTGGCCAACCTTGCCGTATGCGTAGCCAAGACACAGAAGTCGCTGTCGGATGATCAGCACAAGAGGGGTCGCCCGAGAGGTTTCACCGTTAAGATACGTGAGGTGGAGCTGTCTTCCGGAGCCGGGTTCATAGTACCTATTGCCGGAACGATAATGCGTATGCCCGGGCTCCCGGACATACCTTCGGCAGAGAATATTGATGTCGATGAGAACGGCAGGATATCGGGACTCTTCTGACAAGTATTAACAGATACTGAAGGCTTTACGCTTCCGATTCGTGGAGTAGCCCGTGAATTACCGGCGACTTTCTGCATTTTAATCCTGCCTGAGATGCTGATTTTTTCTTATTTTTACTGAACACCTAACAGAATCTGTCAGCATTATGAAGAGAACTGCCATTCTAATAGCATCGGTTATTATTGCATTTACTTCCTGCAAGCGTTTCAGCAGCTACGAGGGAGTGGCATTCACCGAGAAGGAGCCCCGTGACTGGGAGAATCCGGGCATGTTTAACATGAACAGGGAGGAACCCCGGGCAACATTCATAAGTTATCCCGATCCCTCCGACGCACTTCAGATGGTAAAGGAGAATTCTCCAAACTACCTGTCGCTCGACGGCATCTGGAAATTCAACTGGGTTAATAGTCCGGATGAGAGACCATACTGGTTCTTCATGGAGGACTATGATACAAGGGACTGGGATGAGATAGAGGTTCCGTCGAACTGGGAGATGAAGGGATATGATGTTGCCCTTTATGTGAATGCCGGTTATCCCTTCAGGAAAAATCCGCCCAGGATAGATCACAGCTGGAATCCGGTAGGGTCATACAAGCGCAGTTTCAGGGTGCCTCCATCGTGGAGGAACAGGGAGGTCTTTGTGACCCTGGGTGCGGTAAGCTCGGCTTTCTACCTGTATATAAACGGTGAACTGGTCGGTTACAGCCAGGACAGCAAGACGCCTGCCGAGTTCAATATTACAGATTACCTGAAAGGGGGTAGAAACAGCATTGCCGTAGAAGTTTACAGGTGGTGCGATGGCAGCTATCTGGAGGACCAGGATTTCTGGAGACTCAGCGGCATTCAGCGAAATGTATACCTTCATTCCAGGCCCAGGACCTATATACGTGATTTTAACGGACTCGCCGATCTGGTGAACGGATATGCTGACGGAAGGCTTACAATTGATGCCGGGATATCGCAAAGAGGAGGTTACAGGGGAGGTGCATTGCTCGAAGCAGTACTTTACGAAGAGGGTTCTGAGGTTGCATCGGGGAGCGTCGATGTTGAGAATTCAGGCGACAGGGGTAAGGCACAGTTGGTACTCGACGTTCCTTCGGTGAAGCAATGGTCGGCAGAGAATCCCGTACTTTACGACCTGGTACTAACCCTCAGGAATGACAGGGGCCGGGTATTGGAGAGTGTGTCTGCCAGAACCGGTTTCAGGAAGGTGGAGATTGCCGGTTCACAACTGCTGGTTAACGGGAGACCCATATATCTCAAGGGTGTGAACCTTCATGAGCATCACGATGTCACGGGCCACGTTGTCGACAGGGAGACCATAATGAAGGATATCCTGATGATGAAGACACATAATGTCAATGCCGTCAGAACTTCGCATTACCCGCAGCAGGAGCTGTTCTATGAATTGTGTGATCTCTATGGGATCTACGTCATTGACGAGGCGAACATAGAGTCTCACGGCATAGGGTATAATAAGGATATAACCCTTGGCGACAAGCCTGAATGGGCAGCAGCTCACATGGATCGCACAGTCAGGATGGTGGAGCGCGACAAGAATCATCCCTCGGTCATCATATGGTCGCTCGGGAATGAAGCAGGAGATGGTCAGAACTTTGTGGATACCTATAACTGGATAAGGCAACGCGATAATAGCCGTCCGGTTCAATATGAAAGGGCTGAGACGAGCGGTAACACGACACAGCGTCATACCGATATCTGGTGCCCGATGTATGCAGGCATTGAATACCTCGAAAGATACGCCCTCGATCAGGCCAGTGACAGGCCGCTGATACTCTGTGAGTATGCCCATGCAATGGGTAACAGCGTGGGAAATCTTCAGGATTACTGGGATGTTATTGAGAAATATCCGATACTTCAGGGAGGTTTTATCTGGGACTGGGTTGACCAGGGCATGCTTACGGAAAATGAGGAGGGTATTCCCTTCTGGGCCTATGGAGGCGATTTCGGAGAGGAGGGGATGCCAAGTGACGGTAATTTCTGCATAAACGGACTGGTTTGGCCCGACCGCAGTGGCCATCCTTCGCTGACCGAGGTCGGAAAGGTATACCAGTATATAGACTTCGAACCGGTCGACCTGGAGAGGGGGCTTATAAGGGTAAGGAATAAGTATGAATTTACCCCCCTTTCACGTTTCAGCATCTCGTGGGAGGTGGTATCGGATGAAGGCATAGTAATGTCGGGACAGTTGCCGGCGATGAATATCGAGCCGGGGGAGGAGATGGTTACGGCAGTACCCTGCAAGGTTGAGAATCCCTCACCGGGAGCGGAATATTTTCTCAACCTGCGGGCCTCAATGGCAGAAGAGTGGACCATTGTGCCGGCCGGTCATGTATATGCAACCGAACAGTTCAGTTTGCCGGTAACGGCTCCGGCCGTTGCGCAGACATCTGCGGCAATGTCGCTTCTTGTCTCCGAGGCAGAAGGAGAGGAGCTGGTGGTAAAGGGGGAGAACTTCACAGCCAGGTTCAACATGGTGAAGGGCAATCTGGTGAGCCTTGTTTCGGGTAAGAGGGATCTGATAAAAAGCGGACTGGCAGCCGATTTCTGGAGAGCCCCGACCGACAACGACTATGGCAACAACATGCATCGGCGGTTGAGGGA
>JAVEWX010000124.1:0-9232 GCA_034004335.1 Bacteroidales bacterium
CCCATATAGGATAGCGGTTCCCTGTCGGCGGTGATATAGGGAGGTACATCCATTCTCACCTTCGAACCTCCTCCAATAATAACATGGCCTCCGATATGAACGAACTGATGGACCACCGTTCCTCCCCCGAGAATGGCCCAGTCATCAACATGAACTTCGCCGGCGAGTCCGGTATAGCCCACAAGGATGCAGTTATTGCCTATAACACAGTCGTGGGCAACATGGACATACGACATGAGAAGGCAGTCAGACCCTATCTCAGTCTTACCATGGGAGGCTGTACCCCTGTTGATGGTTACACACTCCCTTATTGTCGTGTTGTCTCCTATTATGGCCACTGTTTCCTCTCCCCTGAATTTCATGTCCTGGGGTATTGCAGAGACCACGGCACCAGGGAATACCCTGCAGTTTTTACCTATCCTGGCTCCCTCCATTATTACGGCACCGGGGCCGATCCATGTTCCGTCACCGATAACCGTATTGCCGTAAATGTATGCAAATGCGTCGATGCTGACTCCCTCGCCCAACCGGGCATCAGGATGCACGAAGGCCTGGTTTGAAATCATTTTATTACTTGTTTTTTACAATCTGAGCTGTCAGTTCCCCTTCGGCCACCAGCTTTCCGTCAACGAAAGCCTGTCCGAACATCATTACAATTCCCCTGCGCACGGGCTCAGTCATCTCCATCTTGAAAAGCACCGTATCGCCGGGGACTACCTTGCTCTTGAATTTAACCCTGTCAATTTTAAGGAAATAGGTGGAATACTTTTCCGGTTCATCAACACTGTTCAGAACCAGCACTCCACCAGTCTGGGCCATTGCCTCAATCAGAAGGACACCGGGCATCACCGGTTCATTGGGGAAATGGCCCTGGAAGAAAAGCTCGTTGAAGGTTACATTCTTAAGGCCGATCGTCATCGTATCCTCGAGATGTATGATCTTGTCAATAAGAAGAAACGGATACCTGTGAGGCAGTTTGTTCTTTATATCCTCGATGGTCATTACTGGTGGAACCGCGGGATCATAGACCGGAATGCTCTTTTTTGATTCTGACTTTTTAATTTCCTGCCTGATGAGCCTTGCCAGCCTTGTATTTGCCTGGTGACCCGGCCTGGTGGCTACCACCTTCCCTTTTAAGGGGTGCCCTACAAGGGCAAGGTCGCCCATAATATCCAGCAGCTTATGCCTGGCCGGCTCATTGGGATACCTTAACTCGGTGTTGTTAAGAATACCGGCTTTGTGTGTGGTGATCCCCGGTTTGTTGAACAGCTTCGCTATCCGGTCAATTTCCTCCTGGGGTACCTCCTTTTCAAGAATGACAACCGCATTGTCGAGATCACCACCCTTTATCAATCCCATGCGATGAAGGGGTTCAAGCTCATGGAAGAATACGAATGTACGGCTGTGACATATCTCCTCCTCGAAATCATCTATTGAATCGAGGATGGCATACTGGTTGCCCAGTATCCTGCTGTTGTAGTCAATCAGCACATTGATACTGAAGTGATCATCGGGGTATATTATAAGGTCAACTCCGTGTTCCTCATCAGAATAGGCAATCTTGTTTGTTATCACGAAATAATTCCGGTCATCATCCTGCTCAGCAAACCCGGCCTCATTGATAGCCCGGGTGAACATATATGAGCTGCCCTTCATTATGGGTGCCTCAGGGCCATCCATTTCGATAAGAGCATTGTCAATCCGCTTGCCGTGAAAAGCTGCCAGAATGTGTTCAATCGTTGATACGGAGGCATTGTTCTCGGTAAGGGTAGTACCCCTGGAGGTATCGGTTACATTTTCCGCAAGTGCATTTATCATGGGCTTACCGGGCAGGTCGACCCTGCAGAACTTGTATCCATGGTTGGCCGGCGCCGGCTTGAAGGTAACCTTTACGTCTACTCCGGTATGTAATCCCTTTCCAGTCAGGCTGACCTCCCTGGCCAGGGTTCGCTGTTTCTCCGTCATCTCCTTTAAAATTCAATTAAACGACACAAATGAAATAATTTTTTTTCGAACAACATAACGGAATTGTCTCTAACATATTTTAATTCAGCCTATTTCCCTTAGAACAATCATGTTCTCACTGATAATCAGTCCCTTTCATCTTCCTGGAAATGTTTTCGAGGGTGGCCTTCAGTTCCGGCAATTTCCTGAAAACCACAAATGATTTCATAAAATTGATATGGTCGATGGCAGGTGAGCCAATAATTGTGGTGCCGGGAGCCTTGACTGCCCCCGCAATGCCGGCCTGTGCACCCACCTTTGTCCCATCGGCAACGGTTATGTGGCCGGTTACTCCCACCTGACCGGCGAACATACAATTCCTTCCTATTTTGGTGGAACCTGCTACCCCTGTCTGGCCTGCCATTACCGTATTCTCACCTATTTCGACGTTATGTCCCACCTGGATCAGGTTGTCAAGCTTGACTCCCTTCCTGATAATTGTGGAACCGATAGTTGCCCTGTCGATGCATGAATTTGCTCCTATCTCCACGTTATCCTCCAGGATGACATTGCCTATCTGGGGTATCTTCATGAATTCACTTTCGCTCTGCGGTGCAAATCCAAACCCGTCGGCCCCTATTACGGTTCCTGCATGAATAGTACATCCCTTTCCGATGATACATTCGTGATAGATTCTTACACCCGGGAAGATCTTGCAGTCAGCTCCCACCCTGGTATTGTCTCCAATACTCGTATGGGAGTATATCCTGCAATTATCGCCTATCACCACGTTTTCGCCGATATAGACATAGGGCCCGAGGTAGACATCCCTGCCTACCGTGGCGGATGCCTCTACCACGGCCGTGACATGTATTCCCTTCTTCACGGGTTTTGACTGTTCATAAAGGGTCAGAAGGGAAGCAAATGCCCGGTAGGAATCATCCACCCTTACCAGCGTTGCATTAACCTTCCCTGCAGGGGAAAAATCCCTGTTCACCAGCACCACCGACGACTCCGTGGTATAAATATAATGTTCATATTTCGGGTTGGCCAGGAACGACAGGGCCCCTGGAAAACCCTCCTCAATCCTGGCGATTGTTGACACCTTAACCTCCGGGTCTCCTTCGACGGTTCCCTTCAGAAATTCTGCTATCATTCCGGCTGTGAACTCCATCTGTTTTCGGTTTTTGTTTATCGTAGATCTTTCGGGTAGCAAAGAAAGTACTTTATTGTCTTTTGCGAAAGTGAACTGTGATCAAACATCTCCGACACTTCTGAAACATTCCTGATACTTCCGTTTTTCAGCAGTATTCCAACCTGCAGATCATCAGGTATGTAGGCCCGGTTTGAGACCTCTCCCGTAAAGACAAAATAACCGGCAAGGGCAGGTTCAACTGAGAACAGCCTGATTGCACGGTCCCCCAGTTCCGACACCCTCAATTCATCAAACGGTTCGTTGCTGAGTTCCACTGCCGGCAGATTCCTGAGCATCAGGCTTCCCGACAACATTGAAAGCACCCTGTCGGGGTGATCCATCCACATCTTAATGCAGTGCAGTACGTCAGAATCATCAAGCCGGGCAAAATTGCATGCAATCTCCCGGGGATCATAGCTACCCTTTCCGGAGATGTCAACCCCTGTGATATTCCTTTTGAGGAACCAGCCCAGCCAGGGTGTGGTATATATTTCCCGGCCTTCATTTGCCAGTTCACGGGCTCTTTTCATCACAGCTGCCAGAACATTCTCAGCAGCGATAACCGTCTTATGCATGTATACCTGCCAGTACATCATCCTCCGGGCTATAAGGAACTTTTCAATTGAATATATGCCCTTTTCCTCTATCACCAGACGATCACCAACTACATTCAGCATCTTTATTATCCGGTCTGAACTTACCGAGCCCTCTATCACCCCTGTGAAAAAACTATCACGTCGCAGATAATCGAGCCTGTCCATGTCTGTCTGTCCTGCTATGAGTTCATGCAGGAACCGGCGTGGATATCTGCCGTCAAACATATCTATTGCCACCGACAGCCTTCCACTATATTCCCTGTCAAGCAGTCGCATAATCATCAGCGACATATCCTCATGGCTACCGCCGGTTATGAATGCCCTCTCAAGAGCATGGGAAAACGGACCATGACCCACATCGTGAAGCAATATCGCAGCGCAGGCTGCCTCCTCCTCTTCCCCTGTAATGCTTGATCCCTTACTTTTCAGGGTATCCAGTGCCAGTCCCATAAGGTGAAGGGCTCCCAGTGAATGCTGAAAGCGGGTATGTCCGGCACCGGGATATACGTAATTTGTCAGGCCCAGCTGTCTGATATGCCTGAGCCTCTGAACCCATGACGAATGTATGAGAGCGAGTATGAAATCTCCCGGAATGTCTATGAACCCGTAAACCGGGTCATTTATTATCTTCCTCTTTCCAGACATGAGCCCGAATGGCTTGTTGCGTTACCGGCAAAATTATGAATTAGTTTTCATTGTTAATGATAAATAACATAACGCTCGAATCGGGTATTCATTTCTTAAATATTTGTTAAATCTGCTATTTAACATGTGTGATATAGGATCTTATTTGAAATATTTGACTCCGATTTAGCGTCAAAGGTTCACCTATTTAGAAATCATTTAACATATCCCGGAATGAAGATTGAAATCAGAAATCTTAACCAGGTCTATAAAAACGGCAACCATGCCCTGAAGGAAATAAATCTTGACATCACCAACGGTATGTTCGGGCTGCTTGGTCCCAACGGAGCAGGCAAATCAACACTGATGCGCATTCTCGTTACGCTGATGAAGCAGACCTCAGGAACCGTACTTATCGATGGGATGGATATACACAAGAACCGGCGCGAAGTCAGGAAAATACTTGGCTACCTGCCCCAGGATTTCCGATTCTTTACTGCATTGAAAACATGGGAGTTCCTCGATTATTCAGGAGCCCTGGCAGGTATCAGGAACCGGAAACAGCGAATGGCCGAGGTTGATGCCTTGCTTGAAAAGGTAGGCCTTTTTGAGGCTCGCGACCGCCGGGCCAACAGACTCTCGGGAGGTATGAAGAGAAGACTCGGAATAGCCCAGGCCCTGATAGGGAGTCCCAGGCTTCTGATTGTGGATGAGCCGACTACCGGCCTCGATCCTGATGAGAGGATAAGATTCAGGAATATCCTTTCAGACCTCAGCCAGAACGACGTAATAATCATTCTTTCCACACATATTGTTGGTGATATTTCATCAACCTGCCAGTCGATGGCACTACTCAACAAGGGAAATCTGGTTTTCTCGGGTTCCCCCGAAGCCCTTATTTCCAATGCCGAGGGACATGTGTACAATATTTCCGTTACAGCCGGAGAATATGACAAGATTAAGGATAATTACCATGTCATTTCGACCATACCGACAGATATCGGATGGGATGTGCAGATAGTGGCTTCATCTAAGCCACCCTATGACACTTCGTTGATCCCGGCCAACCTCGAGCATGCATATGTCTACTACATGGAACTGGAAACAAAAGGAAATGAAAATGTATAACCGGTAAACCCCACAAGTCATGGCTTTCGTACATAACATCAGAACAGTAGCCCACTATGAGGCAAAAACTCTAAGGAGAAGCTGGTTTTTCAGACTCTTTTCAGTTCTGGCGCTCTTTCTCTTTACCAAAATGAATATTGGCATGTTCAGTCCGGTCGGAGGTGAAAGCTGGGAATCGATGGCTATCCCGTCGGCGCTTCCGCATATAAACATCTACCTGCTTAACCTGGCACAGGCGATTGTGGTAATATTTCTTGCAGCTGACTTTCTTAAACGCGACAAGAAGCTGGATACCAACGAGGTGTTGTACACCCGTTCAATGTCAAACATGGAATATGTCCTGGGCAAAACCCTCGGCATACTCCGGCTCTTCATCGGGCTGAACATCCTGGTACTTATGATTGCACTGGCCGTGAATATCATTTCTCCGTGGATGCAGGTAGATGTATCGGCCTTCTTTACTCATCTGCTACTCATCGCGGTACCAACAATAGTATTCAGCCTGGGATTCTCATTCCTCCTGATGTCGCTTCTGCGAAACCAGGCGATAACATTCCTTCTGCTTCTCGGCTTTGCAGCCCTTACGGTTTTTTACCTCTATTTCAGGGCCGGCTTTATTTTTGACTACCTGGCTTTCGGACTTCCAATGTTCAAATCGGGAATAGTAGGTTATGACAACCTGAGCTACATACTTTTCCAGAGATTGATGTACCTGTCAATAGGGCTTGCCTCAGTAATGGCCACAATAATCATTTTCAAGCGGTTGCCCCAGGCAAAACTGCAAAACCAGATAGCCAGGGCACTGCTTGTGGTGTTCATTGTTACAGCAGGTTACTCTGCTTTCAGGGTTTTCGGTGACTTCCATGGCAGCAGCAAGGACAGGAAGGTTGCCATTGCCATAAACCAGAAATATGAAAACACGCTGTTTGCAACAATTACGGACTCTAAGATCAGCATGGAACACCTGGGAGAAAAGATAAAGGCTTCTGCAACCCTGACTGTCAGAAATGACCATGAAGGATCACTTGCAAACTATACATTCTCACTTAATCCCGGCCTGGCAGTTAAAAGCGTTGCCGACAGTGACGGAACCCAACTGAATTTCACCAGCGATGCCCACATCATAATGATCAGCCCTCAAAATCAGCTTGCCCCGGGAGAATCAGACCAGTTAACACTTACCTATGAGGGGAACATCAACGAGCCTTACTGCTATCCCTATTACACCGACGATATCAGAAAGCGACCTTACCGCATCGGGATGGTAAATATCAACAAAAGGCAGGCCTTCCTGACCGACGAGTACGTCCTCCTCACTCCAGAAACACACTGGTACCCGGTAGCTGCCCTGAACTATTACCCGTCGAACCCGGCAAGGATTAAGGTTGATTTCACCAGGTATTCACTTGAAGTCAAGACATCCAGCGAACTAATGGCTGTCTCACAGGGAACCACAACGGGAAGCGATGGTAATTACAGTCTTTCCTACGACACCCCTCTCACCGGAATTACACTGGCAATCGGGCACTACGCAACTGACACCATATCGGCTGCCGATATTCGCTTCAATGTGCATTATTTCCCCGGCAATGATTACTATAAGGAGGTGTTCACAGAAATTGGCGACACCCTGCCAAGCATCCTGAACATTCTGATGACTGACCTCGAAAGGAGCTTCACAACAGAGTATCCTTTCAAATCCCTCTCCCTGATCGAGGTGCCTGTTCAGTTTTTCAGTTACCCCAGGACAAACACACAGACCAGGGCTGAAGTCCAGCCATCGCTCGTTCTCCTTCCGGAAAAACTTGTTACGATTGTACAGTCAGGCTTCCAGCACAGCTATAAGTTGCAGAAGAAAAGAATGGAGAGCCAGGGTCAGGTTATAACCGACAAGGATCTCCAGATAAGAATGTTCAGCAATTTCGCACGCAGCACATTTATCAGCGGAACGAACTTCCGCTTTACAGGGGGTTCGGTTATCAATGAACCTTCCAGATTCCTCCTGGGCCCGAGCTTCTATTTCTTCAAGAACAATTTTTTTTCCGACGATTTCCCGGTTATTAACTCGGTGTTCGAATCGCATCTGCAAAAGGTAACTACCATGCAGCGTGGCATCATGGGAGCAATGGGAGGCATAAGCGAAACCGACAGGGCAAACCTGATACTCAGGAACACAAGCCTGAAGGATATTCTTCAGAAATCTCCCGGAGCCGACACACTCTCTGCCGTACTGACAGTTAAGGGAGACTACCTCTTCAACCTTATGCGGGCGAAGGCCGGCATAGAGGAGTTCAAGACCTGGTTTGCCAACTACCTTAATGAAAACATCTTCACAAGGGTTGACATCAAGAAATTCGACAGGGACCTGAATGAGAATTTCGGTTTCGGACTCAGCGAATACCTGCCCGGCTGGTTCGAGGGGTATGACATCCCAGCCTTTATATTTACCGATGTCAAGGCAACTGAGGTAGCCGTTGATGAACGTTCGAGGTACCAGGTATCGTTTGTTGTCTCCAATCCCGAGCCCGCTCCCGGCCTCTTCAATATCTCCTTCCGCACGGGAGGAGGAATGGCTGCCGATATAAATAACATCATATTTATGGAAGGTAACCAGGCCAAAGAAGTCAATATCATAATCGACAACCAGCCCCGTGCAATGATGGTAAATACCGTAATGTCAAAGAACCTGCCTGGAGAAATGACATTCATTATAAGCGAACTTGAACAGGCCCCCAGGGGAACAAAACCCATGGAGGGGGAAGAGATACTTCCGTCACTGCCCCAGCTTTATGAATCGAATGAGGTCATTGTTGACAATGAGGATCCGGGCTTCTCAAGCAGCAAGGTGGCCATTCAGAGTCCACTCAAGAGATTGCTTGGTATAACAAACACCGACGGAGAGACCTACGGACAGATAAGGCCAATGTTGATGCCCGAATACTGGCAGCCTGTAATACAGAACGATTATTTCGGCAAATATGTAAAATCAGCCGTTTATACAAAGGGAGGCCACGGGGAAAGAACAGTAAGCTGGACCGGCGCAATCCCTTCTCCGGGCTATTATGACGTGTATGCCTACATACCCAAGCAGGGTAACCGTATGACAAATAAGCCCATGATGAAAGAATTCAGCTATACCGTTTATCATGATGACGGTAGTGATGAGGTGATGCTTGACTTTGATCTGGCCGAACCGGGCTGGAACAAACTCGGGTCATTCTATCTGTCAGGCGACAGCGCATCGGTTGAGCTCAGTAACAAGACAACGGCAAGAATGGTTCTGGGTGATGCCGTAAAATGGGTTAAACGTGAAAACTGAGAAACTCCGGATAAATCAATTTCTTGGAACAAGTAAACAATTTGTGATAATATGAAAAACTATCTTAAAACTGTCGCGTTGGGTTTTAAAACAGCTGGAGTGCTGATAATGCTACTGCTGAATCCCGGCCTGCAGGCACAAACGGGCCTCACCCTGAGTGATGCAATGACCATCGCAGAGGAGAACAGCCCCTCCATAAGACGAACCCTCCTCAGCCTGACGAGAAGCCAGGAGAACCTTACAGCACAAAGAGCCGCACTTAAATCTGCATTTTCATTGTCTGTAAATCCGTTTGCTTTTACCAAAGCCAGGGAATTCAATGATTTCTTCTCGACATATTATACAAGGGAAACCATGGAAAGCTCGGCGGCATTCAACATAGTGCAGCCTATTATTGCTACTGATGCCACTGTAGATCGGAAGAGC
>JAVEWX010000006.1:0-42610 GCA_034004335.1 Bacteroidales bacterium
CGTCACATCCTGGGGCTGGAGAAGGTCCCAAGGGTTCGGCTGTTCGCCGATTAAAGTGGCACGCGAGCTGGGTTCAGAACGTCGTGAGACAGTTCGGTCCCTATCTGTTGTGGGCGCAGGAGATTTGAGAAAACCTGACACTAGTACGAGAGGACCGTGTTGGACGAACCTCTGGTGTACCAGTTGTTCCGCCAGGAGCACCGCTGGGTAGCCATGTTCGGAAGAGATAAGCACTGAAAGCATCTAAGTGCGAAGCTCATTTCAAGATGAGATCTCCCTTAAGGGTCGTTGAAGACTACGACGTTGATAGGCTGCAGGTGTAAAGACGGTAACGTCAAAGCCGAGCAGTACTAATTGCCCGTGCACTTTCTGGGCCGGATTATATTAACTTTCTGCCGTCATGTTAAGATATTAAAAGTCTTAAGGTGACTATAGCGGCGGGGTTCCACCTCTTCCCATTCCGAACAGAGAAGTTAAGCCCGCCAGCGCCGATGGTACTGCGTTAAGTGGGAGAGTAGGTAGTCGCCGGCTTTACAACGGGGGCCGTTTCCGAAAGGAGACGGCCCTTTTTGATTTCATATTCAGGCGGCCGGCATCCGGTGACCGGTATTCGGTATTCGGTATTCGGTGGCCGGTATTCGGTATTCGGTATTCGGTATTCGGTGGCCGGTATTCGGTATTCGGTATTCGGTATTCGGTATTCGGTGGCCGGTATTCGGTATTCGGTATTCGGTATTCGGTATTCGGTGACCGGTATTCGGTGACCGGTATTCGGTATTCGGTATTCGGTATTCGGTATTCGGTATTCGGTATTCGGTATTCGGTATTCGGTATTCGGTGACCGGTATTCGGTGACCGGTATTCGGTATTCGGTATTCGGTATTCGGTGACCGGTATTCGGTGACCGGTATTCGGTATTCGGTATTCGGTATTCGGTATTCGGTATATCGGCAGGCATCCGGCATCCGGCATCCGGAAACCCGTAACGCGCACCGCGCACCGCGCACCGCGCAACCCCTCCTACGCCTCCTACGCCTCCTACGCCTCCTACGCCTCCTACGCCTCCTACGCCTCTATGTCTTCTACGCCTCTACGCCTCCTACGCCTCCTACGCCTCTACGCCTCCTACGCCTCTACGCCTCCTACGCCTTCTACGCCTTCTACGCCTCTATGTCATTACGTCTCTATGTCATTACGCCTATACAAACCCGAACCGCTCCTTCACGGAAGAATCGTGGAATTCCTTCGAGAGCGCCTTGATGAAATCGGGTGGTACCTCGTAAAGATCCAGAATTATAAGGCCATCGAGACAATTATTAAACTTGGGATCGATGTTGAATCCTATGATATTGGCATTCAGCTCTATGTATTTCTTCAGAAGGACAGGCAGCCGGTATCCGGGCTCAATGTCTCTCAGTATCTTTTCGAGTTTGCTTATGTCGCGTTCTGCGTCGTCGATGAAAATGTCACGGTCAACCACCTTGTCGGGCTTGAGGATGAACCGCTTCCTCGACTCAATGTATTTTGCAAGATCAGCCCTGAAGAAGTAAGTCCTGATAAAGTCAACTATCAGACTCTTGGAGAAATGGGTCATGTCATTGCTGATGCTGACGGGACCAATCAGGTACCTGTACTCCGCATTTTTAAGAAGGAAGAAGAATATTCCCTTCCAGAGGAGAAATAACGGCAGAGCCTTCTTCTGATATTCCAGTGTGATAAATGAGCGCCCAAGCTCAAGTGAATCATCAAGCACCGGGATCATTGGCTTCTTTATCTTAAACAGTGAGCTGATGTAGAATCCCTTGAGACCATACTGACTAAGTATCTCTTTACCCTTGCCTATCCTGTATGCTCCTACAATCCTGTTTTCATCAGTATCCCAGATAACCAGGTGGTGATAGTAAAAATCGTATTCGTCAATGTCGGTGCTCTTACCCGTTCCCTCACCGACAGCCCTGAAGGTTAGCTCCCGCAAACGGCCGATTTCAGTAAAAATATTGGGTATCCTGTGTGTGGGGGCACATATCACCGAATAGTTTCTGGTGGTAAATAGTTCATCCTCCTTACGTACCTCATTGAATTCACGTGTCAAAATGTCGGAGGGCGTTTCACCGGCTACCGGAACTCCCTTTTTGCTGACGCGGTTGAAGATATTGAAATAGAACTTTCTGACCTCCAGGGATGTTCCCAGCGAATAGGTCTTTGCCCTCAGGTAACGTCCGTAACGTGCTGTATCCTTGAAGTTCGCCTGATCCTTCACCGTTATGGGCTTCCCAACCCTTACTATTATTGACCTGTTCCTTTTGTTGAAAAGCTCAGAGGGCAGCTTGGCAGTACGAAGAAGGGGGTGGATTTTTCCCAATATGTGAAACAGCCTCGAGTTGGTACCGTGAAAGTAGATGGGAATGACTGGAACTTCAGCCTTCATGATAAACTTAAGTGCCGACTCGTTCCACTCACGGTCGAGAATGACATTTGAGTCGTGCTGGTATGTCGATACCTCACCGGCAGGGAAAATGCTTATGCAATGACCCTCCCTGAGGTGTGCCAGCCCCTCCTTCAATCCGGTGAAGGAGGATCTTGCCTCCTTATGGGTTTCAAACGGATTGACAGGAAGTATGATGTCCTTTATGGGCTCTATTCTCTGCAGAAGAAAGTTTGCCATTACCTTAAGATCGGGCCGTCTCTCATATAGTATCTTTACCAGGATAAGGGCATCAATTCCGCCATAGGGATGGTTTGAGACAGTGATGAAACTTCCTGTAGCGGGTATGTTTTCAAGATCATCCTCAGATACTTCATATCTGATCTCAAGCTGCTCGAGCATTGATGACAGCATTCCGGAAGTGTCCTTCTCATTTACCGATGAATATACCCTGTTAAGTTTATTGTATCTGAATATCTGCATCAGGGCTCCGGCTATCAGGTTTCCTCCGGGAATGTTCAGATTAACGGCCTTTGCCAGCTCTTTGGAGGTCAGTAGTTTCATGGCGGGTGTCTGATTGAAGACAAATATAGCAAAAGTCGGAATCAGTAAGCAACCCTTGCTGCTGTCCGGACCAAAGAAAATGGCATCCCCTGCAGGATGCCATCCTTATGTTCTATCCATTTCTGAATGTTAGAAGAACCTGTACCTTTTGTCAACTATTCCTGCTTCTTTCCTCAGTGCTTCGAACAATTCATATGATGCCCTTATTCCGATCATCGATGTAAGCCTGTCCATCACCATGTCGAAATCTTCTGTTTCCAGCGGGGTAACATTGTTAACAATAAACATGTAGACTCCGTTGGTGCCCTTAACCGGACCAGCAAGTTTCCCTGCCGGTGCGGATGATGCAGCCGATATAAGTGCTGGTTCAATTCCTGCCGTGCCGGGAACCGTATATGAACGGAAGGTCACTGAAGTGGCCTCCTCGACCCTCAGGTTCATTTCCCTGGCAATGCTTTCAACTGTCTTGCCCTCACCCGATTGTGCCTTGAACTTCTCTGCGATCAGGTCAGCTTTCTTCTCGTTAACAAGTTTATACCTTATGTCGCTTTCCACATCCTTCAGGGCGGCAATACCCTCTTCCTGAACCTTTGTGCAGTAGGCAATAACATACTTGTCTCCAATCTCAAACACAGCCTGCTGACTGTTATCGAGGACTATTTTACCCTGTCCTGTCTCAAACAGCGACATCACCAGATACCTGGGATTATCGAGTCCGGCTATTTCCTTCTGCTCAGGAGCAAGGTCAGTGGCGATCTTCTTGTTAAGTCCCTGTTCTGCTACCGTAAGACTGAATTTTTCATAAGTAGGGTTATTGGCTGCAAACATGCTGGCTTCGCCATAAATCTTCTGAATGGTTGAGGAACCAGGGGTTACCTCCCTGTCAATTATACCCATGTTGTATTTCCTGACTTTCCGGCTCTGGTCCAGGATCTCTATAATATGTACACCGTAGCTGGTTTCAACGGTAAGGAGTTCTCCCTTTGGTGCACTGAAACAGGCATTGTTGAAAGGGACAACCATCATGCCCTCGGGGAACCATCCCAGGTCGCCGCCAACCTGGGCTGAGCCCTTGTCTTCCGATGAGATCATGGCCATAAGTTCAAAACTCATGCCTCCCCTGATCACATTCAGCAGGCTGTCAGCCTTCTCCCTTGCAGCGGACATGCTGCCCTCCACAGCCGGTGTTATAAGAATATGACGGGCCCTAACTGAGTCGGGTCTTTCAGCAATGTCAATTATACGTGCTATCTTATAGTAGTTGTCCTCGAGATAAGGTCCGAACACCACAGACTTGTCTCCGGCCTCGGCAAAAGCCCTCAGGCTTTCGGGAAGCTGATCGACCGTGTAGTAGAATCCAACATGCCTGGTATCGGATGTAAGGTTGATAAACTGTTCCGGCTCAGTGGAAGTTTTAAATTCCTCCAGGGTTTCGTTGATCCATCTTTCACCAACCTGGAAATCTTCCTCTGAAGGGACTATGTCGAAGGTGACATATTCCATGCTTCTTCGGGCCGGACGGCTGTATTCATCCTTCCTTGCAGAATAGTATTTCCTGATCTCATCTGATGTTACCGTCACCAGCGTGTCGGGCAGGGTATTGAAATACTGACCGGTATATGTGAAATCAACGCTTTTTGCCGCCAGTTGACGTTCAAAATCAGCCTGAAACCTGGTTATGTTCAGCCCCTTTGCAGCAAGGGTGTTGTATTTGGTATTGATACGGTCCGTCACTATTTCATCTTCGAAGAACAGCCAGTAAGCTTTCGCCGAAGCATCAATCTCGGTTCCCTTCAGGAAGTTGATGAGAATCGACTCATTGAAAATGCCTGTCTCTGGATCACTGAAGAGCTGGAGAACAATGGGGTGCTTATTCTCGCCCAGCACGAGGGCATCAATCTCGTCGGAACTGACTTCAAGGCCAACCTTTTTGAACTCCTTGCCCAGAACCTTCTCCCTTACCATCTGTTCCCAAATCTGGTACCTGATTGTCTCGGTGAGTTCCTCCGTAATGTTGGGAGTACCTGATAATTTATATATCTCAATCAGATTCTGAATCCTCGCTTCATATTCCTGGTAGGAGACCGATTCATTACCTATTGTTGCTATCTCATAGTATTTCCTCGCCTTTCTCTGATTACCCGTATTGCCACTGAAGAAGTCACTGACAACGAATATCAGAAGGGCAACTCCTATCACGGCAGCCACCAGCCAGCCGGCCCTTTCACGCAACGTCTGAAGTATTGACATTTAAAATAAACTTTTAATTATAAAACACTTTCGATAAACAGGCGACAAATATAACAATTTATCGGTTTAAAAAAGAGTGTCAAACCATATTTGAATCCCTCTGATAACCACGGGTTAATTGCCCTGGTTCTTAAAAGATGTTTCTGATTTTCCGGCCCTCTAAAGAAGGGGTGATGAAACAATAAATCATTTAATAGGTCATTGCCGGCCTATGAAATACAGGGGTATAAGACAAAAAAAATATAAAAAAATAAATTAATACCCCATAATATTAAGAGTAAATAGTAATTAATATATATTTTTGAAAAATTTTACAGGAGTAATTATGGCACAACTCAGGTTTTCGGCACTCAGGGAGGTGCTCGACAGGACAGAAAGAACTTTCGAGGCTCCATCAGGCGATATCTCTGCCTGTTTTGCTACCAATGTGTTTGATCTTCCAAAGATGGAACGCTATCTGCCCAGGGAGGCATACAACGCAGTAAAGCATGCAATGATGGAGGGTACTTCGATAAGCAGGCAGATTGCCGATCAGGTGGCAACAGGTCTTAAGGCATGGGCAATCGAGAAGGGTGTTACCCACTATACTCACTGGTTTCACCCCCTTACGGACTCGACGGCGGAAAAGCATGATGCATTCATTGAGTCGGGAGAGCATGGCGGATTGCTTGAATCGTTCTCGGGGAACCTGCTGGTACAACAGGAACCCGATGCATCAAGCTTTCCCAGCGGCGGCATACGAAATACCTTTGAAGCAAGGGGCTATACCGCCTGGGATGTATCATCCCCTGCATTCATCCTTGGTAACACTCTTTGTATACCGACAGTGTTCGTCTCTTATACGGGTGAGGCTCTCGATTACAAAACACCTCTCCTGAAAGCTCTTTCGGCTCTCGACAAAGCGGCGGTGGAGGTATGCCGTTATTTCGACAAGGATGTCAGAAAGGTAATAGCAACACTGGGTGTCGAACAGGAGTATTTCCTGATAGATGAGGCCTTGTATTATGCCCGCCCCGATCTCGTTCTGGCCGAACGGACCCTCATGGGACACCAGTCAGCCAAGGACCAGCAGCTGGCTGACCATTATTTCGGCTCAATTCCCCAGAGGGTGATGTGCTTTATGAGGGACTTTGAATATGAAGCATACAGGCTTGGCATTCCCGTTAAAACAAGGCACAATGAGGTTGCCCCTAACCAGTTTGAATGCGCTCCACTTTATGAGGAGGCTAACCTGGCCGTTGATCATAACCAGTTGCTGATGGATATCATGAAGCGGGTGGCACGCAGACATAAATTCAGGGTACTTTTTCATGAGAAACCGTTTGCAGGTATCAACGGCTCGGGGAAACACTGTAACTGGTCACTGGCCACCGATACCGGCATCAACCTGCTTTCTCCGGGCAGGAACCCGAAATCAAACCTTCAGTTTCTTACATTCCTCGTAAATGTGCTGAAGGCAGTCAATGACAATAATAGCCTTCTGAGAGCAAGCATCATCAACGAGACCAATTCCTACAGGCTTGGTGGCCACGAGGCTCCTCCGGCAATCATATCGGTATTCCTGGGAAGCTATCTAACATCAATGCTGGAGTCAATTGCCAGGAAGGTAACAGACAGGAAAATGAGTCCTGCCCTCAAGACCGATCTTAAGCTGGGGATAGGCAAGATCCCCGAGATATTGCTTGACAATACCGACAGGAACAGAACATCACCCTTTGCCTTCACCGGGAACAGGTTTGAGTTCAGGGCTGTCGGGTCATCGGCAAACTGCAGCGCCTCAATGATAGTTCTTAATGCCGCCATCGCCAGCCAGCTTGCCAGATTTAAGTCAGAAGTTGATGGCATCATAAAAAAGGGCAGAAAGAAGGACGAAGCCATCTTCCAGGTGCTGAAGAACTACATCCTCGATACAGAACGCATCAGGTTTGAGGGTGACGGTTACAGCGCTGAGTGGCAGGAGGAGGCAGTCAACAGGGGCCTTTCAAATGAAATAAGCGTCCCTGCCTCGGTAAGAAGCTATCTCTCAGATTCTGCCAGGGAAATGCTCTGTTCAACCGGTATCTTCTCGGAAAAGGAACTCGAAAGCAGGGTGGAGGTTGAGTATGAGAAGTTTGTGAAGAAGGTGCAGATTGAGGCCAGGGTACTGGGCGACCTGGCAATAAACCATATTGTTCCGGTGGCTGTAAGGTATATGTCAGTACTCATTGAGAATGTAAGGGGACTGAAGGAGATATTCGGCGGGATTGAGTTTGAACGCCTGGCAGGTGCACGCAAGGAGATGATTATCAGCATGTCAGACCATATAACCATGATCAAGAAGCTGGTCAATGAGATGACGGAGGAGAGGAAAAAGGCAAACGTGATCGAGTCGCTTTACGATAAGGCAGTAGCCTATGAAAGGAACATCAAGCCCTACCTCACCGAGATCAGGTATCATATCGACAAGCTTGAACAGACGGTTGATAATGAGATGTGGCCCCTTCCAAAGTACAGGGAACTCCTGTTTACAAGGTAGGGATACATCCGATTATTCGTTCCGCCCGAATAGAGGCGTTTGCTGCCCGCGCTCTCAAAATAAATACATGAAAGGGACGTTTACAGTATAAATAATTACATTTGTGCAAACCTGAATACATCACATGAAGAGGGCCTTTATCCTGTTATTGCTGCTGGTTGTCCTGCATCCTGTCATCAATGCCCAGAAGCGTAAAAGCGAGAGGGCTTATGAGGCTTATCGTGCGGGAGAATACTATGAGGCGATCGATCTTTTCAAGGATGCATATACCAAGTCAAAGGACAGGGAGGTAAAGGCTGAGATGGTATTCATGGTTGCCGAATGTTACAGGGTGACCAACGACTCCCGTTCCGCAGAGACCTGGTACAGGAGGGCGGTAAGAACCCAGGGCGTTGTGCCTGAAGCCCAGTACCGGCTCGCCGAAACCCTCAAGAAAAACGGCAAGTATGAACAGGCAGTTGATGAATTCAGGAAGTACAAACAGATTGTTCCCAATGATCCGAGAGGAGATCTCGGAATAAGATCGTGCGAATTGTCACTCGAGTGGATGAGAAATCCTGAGGCCTATGTGGTGGAAGAACTCAGGGACCTTAATTCGCGTGAAGCAGACTTCAGTGCCGCCTACATGCGCGATGATCACGCCCATGTTCTGTTCACATCATCGCGTGCCGATGCTGCAGGCAATAAAAAACATGGAGCCACAGGGCAGGGTTTTACCGATATATTTGAGAGCAGGCTCGACAAAAAGGGAAAATGGAGCCTTCCTGTTCCCTCTGACCTTATCAACACCGAGGCAGAGGAGGGAACACCATCCCTGTCATTTGACTACCGTGAGCTTTTCTTTACCCGCTGTGAAGCAGGAAAAAGAGAAAAGAAGGGTTGCGTGATTATGGTCTCACAAAGGAGCGGAGCTGCATGGGGAGAACCCAAAAACCTGGGTCTTCTTTCCGATTCTCTTGTTGCTGCACATCCTGCAATCTCGCCTGATGGACTGACCCTTTATTTCGTTTCTGAGCTTGTGGAAGGGTTCGGGGGCAAAGACATATATTTCGTTACCCGCGCTTCAGAGAACGACCAGTGGTCGGTTCCGAAAAACCTGGGTCCCGATGTTAATACCAGGGGTGATGAACTCTTCCCATATGTCAGGGAGGATGGGATGCTGTATTTCTCCTCCGACGGACATCCTGGAATGGGAGGCCTCGATATTTTCAAGGCCGTCCCCCAGCCCGACGGCAAATGGATCATCAGCAATATGAGACCCCCTGTCAATAGTTCGGCTGATGATTTCGGTATCGTCTTTGAACGCGGAGCCGAAAAGGGTATCTTCAGTTCAACAAGAAAGGGAAGGAGCAATGATGAATTATACTCCTTCGAAATGCCACCGCTGAGATTCAGCATATCGGGACTCGTTAAGGATGAGAAGACAGGTACACCGGTATCGGGCTCTGTGGTTCAGCTCATTGCCAGTGACGGAACCAACCTGCAGGCTACTACAGGCAATAACGGCGATTTCAGGTTCACCCTCCGGCCTGATGTTGACTATATCTTCCTGGCCTCAAAGGATGGATATCTTAACGGCAAGGCACGTGAGACGACAAAAGGACAGGATAAGAGCAGGGACTTCCTGGCCACTATTCTCATGACACCCATCGACAAACCGATTGAACTGCCCAATATCTTCTATGACTTTGGCAGGTGGGACCTCAGGCCGGAATCAATGGTCTCACTCGACAAGCTTACAGAGACACTTAATGACAACCCTAATATTACCATCGAGCTGATGTCGCACACCGACTCACGCGACACTGAAGAGTTCAACCTGGTGCTTTCTCAGCGCCGGGCACAGTCGGTAGTCGATTACCTGATCGACAAGGGCATAGCACCCGATCGCCTGTCAGCAAAAGGGTATGGCGAATCATCGCCGAAGGTTGTCGATCCCGAAATCGCTGCCCAGTATCCCTTCCTGCCGGCATGGACAACCCTTACCGAACAGTATATCAATACACTGCCTACAGAGGAACAGAGGGAGATAGCACACCAGATTAACAGGAGAACGGAGTTCAGGGTGCTCAGAACGGATTATAAATAAAAAAAGGGGTGTCAGGTATCAGGTATCAGGTATCAGGTTATTTTACGGCCAATACGTCAATACGCCACACTAATATCTGAATTCCCCGTATTCTGACCTTATTGTGAGCTTTCGTGTGGGAGCTTTTTCGCAGCTACCTATTATCTGTGCGCCCAAACCAAGGGATGTTGCGATTTCAATTATTCTCTGAGCGGCAGCAGGATTTGTATATATCTCGAACCTGTGTCCCATGTTGAAAACCTTGTACATCTCCTGCCAGGGCGTTCCCGACCGCTCCTGTATAAGCCGGAACAGCGGTGGCGCCGGGAAGAGATTGTCCTTGATGACATGCATGTTATTGATGAAATTGAGAACCTTGGTCTGGGCCCCTCCCGAGCAGTGCACCATACCGCTGATGGCGTGCCGCATTTCCCTTAGCACCGGTATTATGACAGGAGCATAGGTGCGGGTTGGCGAGAGCACCAGTCTCCCTGCATCCAGTCCGGTCTCCTCAATCATGTCGGTAAGCCTGTAGGAACCCGTATAAACCAGTTTTTCAGGAACCGCGGGGTCATAGCTCTCGGGAAAAGCTTTGGCGAGGTAGCCGGCGAACATGTCATGACGGGCAGAGGTGAGTCCGTTACTGCCAATGCCCGAGTTGTACTCATTTTCCCAGGCTGTCCGTCCCGATGAGGCGAGCCCGACAATCACATCGCCCGGCGCGATGTTGTGATTGGAGATGACATCTGACCGCTTCATGCGGGCCGTAACCGTTGAGTCGACGATTATTGTTCTCACCAGGTCCCCTACATCGGCTGTCTCGCCGCCGGTTGAGTATATCTCCAGTCCAAAGCTTCTCATTGCGGCGAGGCACTCTTCGGTTCCCTCGATAATTGCGGCTATCACCTCACCCGGAATAAGGTTCTTGTTACGGCCGATGGTCGATGAAAGAATGATGTTATCGCAGGCTCCCACGCACAGCAGGTCGTCGGTATTCATCACTATTGCGTCCTGCGCTATCCCTTTCCAGACAGACAGGTCGCCGGTCTCCTTCCAGTATACATATGCGAGGGAGGCCTTAGTTCCGGCCCCATCGGCGTGCATTATGTTGCAGTATCCGGGATCACCTCCCAGAACATCGGGTATGATTTTACAGAAAGCCCCCGGGAAAATACCCCTGTCGAGGGAGGCAATAGCCCTGTGGACATCATCCTTGGAAGATGAAACGCCACGGGCTGCGTATCTCGACTTGTCCTTCATTCACCGGGTGCTGATGCGCAAAGGTAAGAAAAGGAGGGTATAATAAAAAGCCCCTCATCTTTGTTAAATTTTGTGAAATTATTGAGATGGAAACCGTTATGATGAGATAGTTGATTAATTTTAGATCATTGAATTGCGGAACAACTAATCTTAATTGGAATGCCATGAAAAAAATAACCTTATTGATCGCCATCGTTTTTGCCTCTTGCCTTTTCAATGTGGCAACTGCCCAGAATTCAACACTGAAATTCCTGCTTCCCGAGAGGATGCTGGATGAGTTTATCGGCAGGGCGTCGGGTGAAACGGCACTGAACCATATTATTGAGATGGGGGCCTACATTCACGACCGGCCCACCACCGAGTATACCGACATGCTGTTTGAGTCTGATTACGTACTCGGCAAGCTGAAGGAGTATGGTCTGGAAGGTGCCGAGGTCAGGAAATACCCTGGCGGAACCTCATGGGATGGCATCAGGGGTAAGCTCTGGGAAGTCAGTCCGGGACATTCTAAAATAGCAGATTTCCAGGATGTTAATGCCATGCTGGCCTCCGGCAGCCAGACCTGTGACATCACCGCCGAACTGGTATGGGTTGGTGAGGGACGTGCCGTTGATTTTGAGGGAGTCGATGTCGCCGGAAAGATTATCGTTACCTCCGGAAGCATCTCTTCGGCACATAACCTTGGTTCCCAGAAGGGAGCACTGGGGACGGTCTCATTTAACTCTCCACGACCGTTGACGGTTCCCCTGGCAATACCGATAACAGGTATTGGAGGCCGTAGCGGACAGGCTGACGCATCGGCAAAATTCGGGTTTTTCCTGCCTCCCCGTGAAGGTCATCTCCTGCGCGACAGACTCACAGGTAGAGAAAAAATAACGGTTCATGCGGTAGTTGAATCACAGACAGTGCCCTATAACCTCGAAGTACCGACATGCTATATTTCAGGTACTGATCCAAACGCCGGAGAGGTAATCTTTTCAGCTCACCTGTTCGAGGGACTGGTCAAGCAGGGAGCCAATGATAACATATCAGGCAGCGCTGCAATCCTTGAGGTAGCAAGGATGCTGAGGACAATGATCGACCAGGGAGTTATAGCACGACCCAGGAGAACCATAAGGTTTATCTGGGTGCCTGAATTTTCAGGTACCGGACCGTGGGTGAACGAGAACGTCGACCTGATGAAGAAGACTCTCTGTAACATTAATCTCGATATGGCAGGTATTCATCTCGCGGCCAGCCAGTCATTTTTCTGTCTGCACCGTACCACATATGGTAATCCCCACTATATCAACGATGTGATGGCGAACTATTACAATTTCGTTGGACTGGGCAACAGGGCAGGACTGGCAGTATCGGGACGGGGAGGATTCATAAAGAGGATCGTTGCACCCAGCGGAACGGATGACCCATTCTACTTCAGGATTGATGACCATTACGGTTCATCCGACCATGAGGTATTCAACGACTGGGGTGTGGGTGTCCCCGGGATTATGATGATTACCTGGCCCGACAACTACTATCATACATCCCAGGATCTGGCCGATAAGTGCGATGCAACACAGATGAAACGGGTTTGTTTCATTGGCGCCGCCGCTGCCTATACAATTGCCTCCGCAGATGATGCAATCGCGGCCCGAATAGCCGCTGATGTCGCCGGCAATGCAACACAGAGAATCGGGAAGCAGATTGACAGGGCCTGCGATGCCCTCGACAGGGCAGATGCAGAAAGCTTAGCGACCATTTACCGTCTTGGCAGAACATATATCGAGGCTTCAGCAATAAATGAGAAGGCAACCCTTGCAAGCACCCTCGAGCTTGCTTCAGACAAGACCGGATTCAATGTTTTCCTGAATGAACAGAGTGCTGCCGTTGATGCCACAGGCAAGGCAGCCCTGACCTCCTTCGAGAGCTACATGAAGAGGAGGGCAAAGACACTTGGTGTACAGCCGGTAGTTCTGGGCAAACCCACAGCCCTGGAGACAAAGGCAGCCTCGATGATACCAAAGGAGACTCCCCTGGTAAAGGATAGCGGCTACCGGGGCTATAGCCAGGTAATATCGCGGCTCGATGCTTCGGTCAGGGAGAAATATCCCATGGCAGGTAGGGGCCTCGACACCCATGAACTGAGCCGACTCTGCGATGGCAGAAATTCGGCCCTTGACATCAAGAAACTGCTTGATGCCCAGATGAACGGTGGTGAGACAAACTTGCAGGACATAGTTAACTACTTAGGACTCCTTTCGGAGGCAGGACTGGTAACGATTCAGACCAGAAGATAGAAAACAACATCAGTATATCTCTTTTGTCAGGAATCTCAGGCAGCGACTCTCATCAGTCGCTGCCATATTTTTGTCAGACGACCCTCTGCCCTTAGCATTTAGCCCTTAGCATTTAGCCCTGGGCCCTGAGCCCTCCGGTCTCCGGCCTCCGGCAATCAGCACATCAACAAATCAGCTAATCAACTAATCAACTAATTATCACATTCTTTTTTACTAATTTTGCACCGGGGAAAATTCCGGTTTTATGGCAGTCAATCTGATAATCGACAAGCTTGAGGGGGTTAAGAGGCGCTTCGCAGAGGTAGGCGAAATGCTTACTAGTCCTGACATAATGAGGGACATGAAGAGGTATGTGAAGCTTAACAGGGAATATAAGGAGCTTCAGCCGGTAATAGAGGCCTATGACAAATATCGGCTGGCCCTCGACAACCTGAAGTCGGCAAAGGAACTCCTTTCTGTCGAGAAGGATGAGGAGATGCGCGAAATGGCCAAAACAGAGATAGAGGAACTCAATGAGAAGATCCCGGAAATTGAGGAGGAGATAAAGTATCTGCTTCTTCCTTCCGATCCCGAGGATGACAGGAATGCGATAGTCGAGATAAGGGCAGGGACAGGAGGGGACGAAGCCAGCATCTTTGCAGGCGACCTGTTCAGAATGTACTCAAAGTTCTGCGAGGTAAAGGGTTGGAGGATAGATGTCAACACCTATACCGAGGGGACGGCAGGAGGTTACAAGGAGATAGTTTTCACAGTATCGGGCGAGGGGGTTTACGGTGTTCTCAAGTATGAATCGGGGGTCCACAGGGTGCAGAGGGTTCCACAGACAGAAACACAGGGCCGCGTTCATACATCGGCTGCCACCGTAGCCGTACTGCCTGAGGCAGGTGAGTTCGACATTGAGCTCAGGAATGAGGACATCAGGAAAGACACCTACTGCTCCTCCGGCCCGGGCGGACAGTCAGTCAACACAACCTATTCGGCCATAAGGCTCACACACATTCCCACCGGAGTTGTTGTAACCTGCCAGGATGAGAAATCGCAGATCAAGAACCTTGAAAAGGCAATGCGGGAACTCCGAACCCGGCTTTATAACCTTGAATACCAGAAATACCTTGATGAAATTTCTCACAGGAGAAAGACCATGGTGTCAACAGGTGACAGGTCGGCCAAGATACGCACATACAATTACCCCCAGGGAAGAATGACTGACCATCGCATTAACCTTACCATGTATAACCTGATGTCGATTCTCGACGGCAACATCGAGGATATTATCGACAAGCTGCAGATGGCAGAGAATGCCGAAAGACTTAAGGAAAGCACAATCTGATTTATATGAATGCAGAACAGCTTTACGAAAACATACTGAGGAAGAGATCATTCCTCTGCGTTGGTCTCGATACCGAATCAGAAAAACTGCCGAAGCATCTTCACGGCAGCGATGATCCGGTTTTTGAATTCAACCGCCGGATAATAGATGCTACCGCACCCTATGCTGTAGCATTCAAGCCCAACGTTGCCTTCTACGAGTGCAACGGCACGAAAGGATGGGAGTCACTCTCCCGCACTATCAGGTATATCAGGGAGAATCACCCCGACTGTTTTGTCATTGCTGATGCCAAGAGAGGTGACATTGGCAATACCTCGAAGATGTACGCCAGGGCCTTCTTCGGGGACCTGAACGCCGATGCGGTAACTGTCGCTCCATATATGGGAGAGGATTCTGTTACCCCCTTTCTGTCATACAATGGGAAGTGGGTGATACTCCTTGCCCTTACCTCAAACAAGGGAGCCGATGATTTCCAGTATCACACCCAAAACGGTCAGAGGCTTTTTGAGAGGGTGCTGAGGGTCTCGAAGGAGTGGGGTAGTGCCGACAATATGATGTACGTAGTGGGAGCAACCCGTGCTGAGATGCTCAGGGAGGTACGGGCCATAGTTCCCGACCATTTTCTGCTGGTGCCCGGAATAGGTGCACAGGGCGGCAGCCTCAGCGAAGTGGTTAAGTATGGTATGAACAGCAGGTGCGGATTGCTGGTAAACTCCTCGCGGGCAATAATCTTTGCCGACGGCAGCGAAAACTTCGACAGGGTTGCAGCCGGAAAGGCCAAGGAGGTACGCGACGAAATGGACGGTTATCTGGCTTAACGGTACCCTGGTTCCGGATGCCGGACGCCTGATACCTGGCACCCATACCCGATACCCGGATTTTTTTTGTTTGATGACTGACTGTTTCATATCTTTGGTATGCTGCATTGAAACCTAAGGATATGAAAGAGGAATTTCTCCATTTTGTATGGAGGTACCGTCTGTATGATGTTACCTCACTTAAAGATACGGCGGGTGATGATGTGGAGGTTATCTCTGCCGGTGAATACAACCGCGATGCCGGCCCTGATTTCGTCAACACGAGGGTGAGGATAGGCGATACCTTATGGGCTGGCAATGCCGAAGTCCACATCAACTCATCGGACTGGTACCGGCACGGTCACCACGATGACCCGGCATATAACAATGTAGTTATTCATATTGTAGCCAATGCCGACAGACAGGCTGTTACCGCTTTTGGAACCACAATTCCCGAGGTCATTCCATCCATTCCGGAGAGTGTCTATGACAAGTATCTTGAGTATGTTAACAATCCCCTTCTGATTTCATGCCAGAACGACCTGCACCGGATAGACAGATACTTCGTGACACACTGGCTGAACTGCCTGGCCGTCGAAAGGCTACAGATCAAGACCGAAGCCATAGCAGAGGTGCTTGAAGAGACGGGCAATGACTGGGAGGAGTCCCTCTACAGACTGGTCGCGAGGTATTTCGGGGCAAGGGTCAACACCGACAATTTCGAAATGCTTGCCAGGAACCTTCCCCTAAGGATCCTGAGAAAACATGCCGATAACAGGCTCCAGGTTGAGGCGCTTCTTTACGGAATGGCAGGTATGTTGTCGGGTGAACTTTTCAGGGAGGCAGTGAATGACTCCTATTTCAGTCAGCTGGTGAGAGAGTTCCGCGTACTGCGCTCGAAGTACTCTCTCGTTCCAATGCATGGATGGTTATGGAAGTTCCACAGGATGCGTCCCGCAGGATTTCCGACAATTAGATTGTCGCAGCTGGCCGGACTGATCTGTCGCGAGAAACCCCTGTTTGCCGGCATTCTCGAGGCATCAGGTGCTGATGACCTGCATACAATGCTCGATACTCCGGCATCTGAATACTGGAATGACCACTTCACCTTTGGCAGGATATCGGGAAAACGTACGGGGCATGCAGGGGAGGCCACACTCGATGTGCTGATTATCAATGTAATCGTACCCATGCTTTTCGTTTACGGTAAGAGTCGCGACAACCGGCTCTACTGCAACAGGGCCGTCGATCTGCTTGAACAGCTGAAACCGGAGGAGAACAGGATCACTGCCGAGTGGAAGATAGCGGGGATAGAGGCAGTCGATGCTGCAGAAACACAGGCTCTTAATCAACTGCTGAATGAATATTGCCGAAGAAAGAGATGCCTCGATTGCCGCATTGGTGAAAAGCTGATCAGCATGGGCTACTCGACGGGTGAGTATCATACTGCCCTGATGGAATCGTGACAAACCTGATGAAATACTCCCGGAGGACCTCCTGTCCTTTACAGCGAATATTTTTGACGAACAGACGAAATTGTTTGACAAACAATTGATATGAAGAGTTTTGTGAAGCAACCCGGGGCATGTTTTTTGCGTCTATCTTTAAGATGGCCTGCAGTGCTGAACAACGAAACCGGGTCACTGAAACAGGTTGAGGAACTTACATTTAAAAAAAAGAGACATTGTTTGAGTTATTACATAAAAAAGTTTTATTTTTGCGTTCCAAAATCGGAGACACATTTTACATTTGGACGAACAATATTTTTACCGGTAAAGACATGTATTTAACGACAGACAAGAAGCAGGAATTTTTCAAATTATTTGGTACGTCAGAGGTTGACACAGGCACGGCAGAAGGACAGATAGCTCTATTTTCCTACAGGATATCTCACCTTACCGAGCATCTTAAGAGGAACAAGAAGGATTTCAGCACCCAGCGGGCGCTGATTAAGCTGGTAGGCAAGCGACGCAGGCTTCTCGATTACCTTAAGACAAAGGATATCGAAAGATATCGTGAGATAATAAAAGCCCTTAAATTACGTAAGTAGGCTGGGAAGAAGGCAATGAAATGTTGCCTTTTTTCTTATTAGTGCCGGTGAAGGTGCCGGACTACACAAACAATCATAAAACAATAAGGAAGATGTTCAACAGAAAATCAATAGATATAGATCTTGGTGACGGAAGAATTGTCACCCTTGAAACCGGCAAGCTGGCCCGTCAGGCTGATGGATCGGTGTTGCTGAGGATGGGTAAGACTATGTTGCTGGCAACGGTCGTATCAGCAAAAGAGGCAAAGGAGGATGTGGATTTCATGCCTCTTTCGGTGGAATACAAGGAAAAGTATGCATCAACAGGTCGTTTCCCCGGAGGCTTCCTCAAAAGGGAGGCGCGGCCCTCCGACTACGAAGTGCTGGTGTCGCGTCTTGTTGACAGGGTCCTTCGTCCCCTTTTTCCCGACGATTTTCACGCTGAAACCTTTGTGACCATTAACCTCATTTCCGCTGACAAGGATATCATTCCCGATGCGCTTGCCGGGCTGGCTGCTTCTGCGGCCCTCGCAGTATCGGACATTCCATTCAAAGGACCCATTTCAGAGGTAAGGGTGGCTCGCATAAACGGCAACTTTGTAGTCAACCCTACCGCCACTCAGCTTAAGGAGGCCGACATGGATCTGATGGTAGGTGCAACCTATGACAACATCATGATGGTTGAGGGCGAAATGAAGGAAGTATCCGAGGCCGACATGATCGAAGCCTTAAGGGTGGCACATAATGCCATCAGGATGCATTGCACAGCCCAGCTGGAATTTGCGAAGATGGTTGGGGCTACCGCTAAACGCGAATATTGCCACGAGGTGAATGATGAGGATCTGAAGAAGAAGATTTGGGAGGAGACTTATGATAAGTGCTATGCCGTTGCAAAATCGACCATTTCCGACAAACATAAAAGGACCGAGGCCTTCGAAGCAGTACTTGAGGAGTTTCTGTCTCAGTTTACCGAGGAAAATCCGGTGAATGAGGCCCTTGCGAAGAAATACTATCACGATGTTCACAAAGAGGCAGCCAGGAGACTTGTTCTCGACGAGAAGATAAGGCTCGACGGCAGGAAATCCGATGAGATACGTCAGATAGAGTGTGAGATAGATCCACTACCCGCGACACATGGCTCTGCTCTTTTCACCAGGGGTGAAACACAATCACTTACCACGGTAACCCTTGGCACAAAGCTTGACGAGAAGATAATAGACGATGTTCTCAACCAGGGAAGCGAAAAGTTCGTACTGCATTATAATTTCCCTCCCTTCAGCACGGGAGATGCCAAACCATACAGAGGTGTCGGCAGGCGGGAGATAGGTCATGGCAACCTGGCACACCGCGCCCTGAAAATAATGATGCCCTCTGATGAGGAGAATCCCTATGCCATAAGGGTTGTTTCCGACATACTCGAGTCGAACGGTTCCTCCTCAATGGCAACCGTTTGCGCAGGTTCGCTTGCCCTCATGGACGCAGGCATTCAGCTGAAGAAGCCTGTATCAGGCATAGCCATGGGCCTCATCACCGACCAGAAAACAGACAAGTTTGCAGTCCTGTCAGACATACTGGGAGATGAGGATCACCTTGGTGACATGGACTTCAAGGTTACCGGAACCAGGGACGGCATTACAGCTACCCAGATGGACATCAAGGTTGACGGGCTCTCATACGAAGTGCTTACCATGGCACTGGAACAGGCCAGAAGGGGCAGGATGCACATACTCGATATCATGGACAGGGTTATCGATAAACCCCATCCTGAACTCAAGCCTCATGCACCAAGGATTGAACAGCTTACCATTCCCAAGGAGCTGATCGGCGCCCTTATCGGACCTGGCGGAAAGGTTATCCAGGAGATACAGCGTACAACAGGCACCACAATAATTGTAGAGGAGATAAACGGTTATGGCGATGTCAACATTTTCGGTGAGAACAAGGAGTCAATCACCGCAGCGCTCGACTGGGTCAGGAAAATAGTAGCCGTTCCCGAGGTAGGACAGGTTTACAAGGGTAAGGTTAAGACCATTGTACAGTTTGGCGCATTCATTGAAATACTGCCGAACAAAGATGGTCTGCTTCACATCTCGGAAATCGACTGGAAGAAAACCGAGAAGGTTGAGGATGTTCTCAGGGAGGGTCAGGAGGTTGAGGTCAAACTCATTGATATTGATCCGAAGACCGGTAAACTCAAGCTTTCACGCAAGGCACTTCTACCGCGTCCCGAGCGACCCGCCCAGCCCGAGAGGCCCGAAAGAAAGGAACGGCAGGATTCGGATACCGATAGATAAACAGTATCCCAAAGTCATAATTATGAGAGGCGGCAAGTTACTGACCGCCTCTTTTTGTTATATTAGTAGCGGTACTTGTCAAGGCATGGCAATGATAAAACCAAAGTATAATTATATTGTTATTGAGGGCAATATAGGGGCCGGGAAAACCTCCCTTGCCTCTATGATAGCCGGGCAGTTTCATGCCAGGCTGATTACCGAACGGTTTGCCGACAACCCTTTTCTCCCGAAATTCTACAGCGACCCTGAGAAATATTCCTTTCCCCTCGAACTCTCCTTCCTTGCCGAACGATACCGTCAGATAAGGGAGGAGCTTACGTCACCCGACCTTTTCAGCTCCTTCTCGGTATCAGATTACTACTTCATGAAGTCGCTCATCTTCGCATCCTCAACCCTGGGAGCTGATGAATACTCACTCTACAGGCAGATATTCGACATAATCTACACAACAGTGCCAAGGCCCGATATCTATGTTTATCTCCATGCCGATCCGTTGAAACTACTGGAAAACATTAAAAACCGGGGTAGGGACTATGAGAAAACAATTACTGCCGGATACCTGAAGAGCATACAGGACGGCTACTTCAGTTTTTTCAGGCAGAATGAGGACATGAAGTATCTCGTACTTGATATCAACAGTATTGATTTTGTGAACAACAGGAGAGATTATGAGAACCTTTTGGAACACGTCTTTGGTGCTCAATGGGAAACCGGTATAAACAGGGTGGTTTTAAGGTGATTTTGGACTTTTAATTCATTTTTTTTAAAAAATTGTATTAGATTTGCAATTGTTGGAGGGAAACCCGTAAATTTATTGGATATAAAATTAATCAAACAGCAAACTATTAACATTATAACTATGAAAAATTTCAGAAGCGTTTTTGTTTTAATCCTGGCAGCTGTTCTCATGGCTGGCTGTAACCCGCTCAAAAAGATGCAGAATAATGCGGGCACGATAAACTATCAGGTTACTCCTGAGATCCTCGAAACACACGGGGGAGAGGTTGCCCTGACAATCAAGGGTGTTTTCCCTGAAAAGTACTTCGACAAAAGCACTACAGCAGTGGGAACTCCGGTGCTGGTATATGAGGGCGGTGAAGTTGCTTTTGACAAGGTAACCCTCCAGGGAGAAAAAGTCCTGGCTAACAATGAGGTAATCAACTATACCGGTGACAATTTCACCTATACCTCAAAGGTTCCCTACAAGGATGCCATGAAGAAGTCGGAACTGTACCTCCGGATCACTGCTACAAGGAAGACCAAGAGTCTCGACTTTGAACCCGTCAAGCTTGCCGATGGAGTCATTGCCACATCAACCCTTACGGAAGGTACGGCCAAACCGGTTATGGTCAAAGACAATTACCAGAGGATCATTCCCGAAAGTCAGACTGCTGCCATCTATTATCTCATCAACAGGGCTGATATCCGCAGTACTGAACTGAAAGCAGAGGAACTGCAATTGCTGCGGCAGTACATTAACACTGTCAACCAGGCGGAAAACCTGCAGTTTACAGGCGTCGCAATAAGCTCATATGCTTCCCCCGACGGAAAGCTCGATTTCAATGAGAAACTTTCGCAGAAGAGAGGCGAGGCAGCCGACAAGTTTGTCAAGAGTGACTTCCAGAAGATTGAAGAAGCCAATAAGGAGGGCTTCTTCACAAACAAAACCACCGCTGAGGACTGGGATGGTTTCAGGACCGAGGTAGAGGCTTCATCAATAAGGGATAAGGAACTCATTCTGCGCGTGCTCTCAATGTACAGCGATCCTGCAGTGCGTGAGGAGCAGATCAGAAATATGGCAGAGGCCTTTGAAGTTCTTAAGACTGACATTCTTCCTAAACTGAGAAGGTCAAAACTTATCATCAATGCAAACAAGATAGGCCGTTCAGACCAGGAGATCCTCGCTCAGATGAAGTCAGATCCCAAGGTTCTTGACCTTGAGGAGATGCTATACTCGTCTACTCTTACCACTGACCTTAATGAACAGCTCAGGTTCTACCAGGCAGCGGCAGAAAGCTATCCTAAGTGCATCCGTGCCCATAACAACATAGCCTACACCCAGATCAAACTGGGCAGGTATGCCGATGCCGTCAAATCACTTGAGGCTGCAAAAGCCATACAGAATAACGACGTTGTCAAGAACAATCTTGGCTACGCTACCTTACTGCAGGGCGATCTTGCCAAGGCTGAGGAGTATTTTACGTCGATGACTGCAGCTACGGCTGATTCCAGGTTCGGTCTCGGTATGATCGCTGTTGTAAGGGGACAGTACGACCAGGCTGTCAACTACTTCGGCAACGAGGCTTCCTATAACCTCGGACATGCACTGCTGCTCAAGAAGGACTATACCCGCGCGAAGGTTATCTTCGACAGCGTCGAACCCAACGCATCAGGTAAAGTATCATACATGAAGGCTGTTCTCGGAGCACGCATGGAGGACAGGGATTATATGCTTAACAACCTCCGTCAGGCTGTCGGCTACGATGCCAACTGGAAGAGCTATGCCAAAACAGATCTGGAGTTTGCCAAATTCTTTGTTGACAACACCTTTATGTCAATAGTACAGTAATCTTCTGAAATTATTATAACTGGAAGGAGGGCTTATCTTGTATAAGCCCTCCTTCTGCTTTGGATCTGTTCACATGAGAACTATTTTCCTGCAGCTTCCCAGAGCACTATGCCGGCAGCAACGGCAATGTTAAGGGAATGCTTGGTTCCCGACTGAGGGATCTCGATACATGTATCGGCCTTATCTACAACCTTTTGGTCAACACCGTTCAGCTCGTGCCCGAATATGATACCGTATTGCCTCTCTCTTGAGAATCTGTAGTCAGACAGCTTCGTGGCACCCTCAGCCTGTTCAACGGCAATAATTGTATAGCCTCTTTCCTTTAGTTCTGCTACTGCTTCGTTTGTATCGGCAAAATACTTCCAGGGGACTGATCCGGCAGCCCCGAGAGCGGTTTTGTTTATTTCCCTGTGCGGAGGCGTGCCCGATATGCCACAGAGATAGATGGCTTCAACCCTGAAAGCATCGGCAGTCCTGAAAACAGAACCTATGTTGAGAAGGCTCCTGATATTGTCGAGGACTATCACGACCCTGTTCTTCTCGGCAGAACCATATTCTTCGGCGGAGATCCTTCCCAGTTCGCTGTTCAGCAATTTGCGCATCGCCTTATTTTTTTTGCTAAATTATGGAAAAATAAACTTAATGACTTAATTTGCACTAACGAGTTACCATCTTTGCAGTTAACCTAAAAACACCTCTATGAATATTCATGAATTCCAGGGTCAGGCTATTCTATCGTCGTATGGCGTTAGCGTTGCCGAAGGCTTCGTGGCAGAAACTCCCGACCAGGCCATAATGGTTGCCGAAGAGTTGAAGAAAAAATTCAAGACCGACCTGTTTGTCGTGAAGGCTCAGATACATGCCGGCGGCAGGGGTAAGGGCGGAGGTGTTAAAATTGCAAAATCGGTTGAGGAGGTTGGAGAATTGGCCGGCAGAATGATCGGCATGAACCTCGTCACACCTCAGACCGGCCCACGTGGCAAAAAGGTTAATAAGGTGCTGATAGCCAGGAATGTATTCTATGAGGGGGAGTCCTCCCCAAAGGAGTTGTATCTAAGCATACTTCTCGACAGGTCGACCGGCAGGTACATGGTGGTGTACAGCCCTGAGGGCGGTATGTCAATTGAGGAGGTTGCCGAAAAGACCCCTCATCTTATCTTCAGGGAGGAGATTAATCCGGTTACCGGATTACAGCCATTTCAGGCACGGAGGATAGCCTTCAACCTGGGCCTTGAAGGGAAGGCTTTCAAGGAGATGCAGGGTTTTATGGCAGGGCTCTACGAGGCTTTTATCGGATCTGACGCACAGCTATTTGAAATAAATCCGGTGCTGAAAACAAGCGATAACCGCATTCTTGCCCTCGACTGCAAGGTGGTGCTCGATGATTCGGCACTCTTCCGGCATCCCGACCTTGCTGCCATGAGGGATATCTCTGAAGAGGATCCCAATGAAACGGAAGCAGCTGAAAACAATCTCAATTTCGTCAAGCTCGATGGCAATGTGGGCTGCATGGTAAACGGAGCCGGACTTGCCATGGCAACTATGGACATTATCAAGTTGTCGGGAGGCGAACCGGCAAACTTCCTGGATGTAGGAGGTGGAGCCAACGCGGCTACAGTGGAAGCCGGGTTCAGGATTATTCTCCGCGACCCTGCCGTTAAAGCCATTCTTATCAACATATTTGGGGGGATTGTCAGGTGCGACAGGGTAGCAAACGGGGTTGTGGAGGCCTATAAATCGATAGGCGAGATAAAAGTACCGGTCATAGTAAGGCTGCAGGGCACCAATGCCGAGGAGGCCAAAGAGATTATTGATGGTTCGGGACTCAGGGTAATGTCTGCAATATCGTTTGGAGAAGCTGCACAGAAGGTTAAGGAGGCACTCTCCACCCTGTAGCAGAGTGGAAATGTTGATGTTAAGGTACCGGGGTTACTTTCGGTGCGATCCGTCACAGAAAGGTTTGTTCTCCGATTTCCCGCACCGGCATAGATAAACCTCATCAGTATCGCGGGTTATCCCTCTCTTCTGATCACTGAGGATTATTTTTCCTGTTATCTTCAGAGGTCCGTTCTCAATCATCTCTATTATTGTATCTCCGGGCTTGTTCCTTCTTATCATTTTACTGTTATTTTTTTGCAATTATACTGCTATCCTGAGAACTTACTGTTCCGGTGCTCCCCGTCACAGAATGGCATTGACTTGCTGTTGCCACACCTGCAAAACGACCTGATATCGTTGACGAATCTCTTTTCTCCGTCAGGACTGATTACCGTAAATGTTCCTTCCGCCACAACAGGCCCGTCAGGCATTATCCTCAGGGTAACGGGCTTCGGTTCAGGTTTTGCGGCAGGTACATTGTAAAGTTCGGGACGCTTGTATTTAATGTGATTCGTGTGACCGGCAGGCACATCTTCATTTCTTCCTTCATCATTCCATTTCCATGTCAGGGCTTCGGTAGGACACAGGTCAACGGTTTCGATAATCCTGTTTACCGGAGCTCCCTTCATGTTAACCCAGGGCCTGCTGCCCGGATCAAAAACCTCAATAAGCTCCCTGTAGCACGATGATGCATGTATGCATGCCGAAGGCTTCCAGTATACTGTTATCTCTTCATTGCTGTAAGATCTTTCCCCGGTGGCAGTAAATTCACGGTCGTCTTTCATCAGTCATCAGTTTTAATAGATAAGTAACTATACATTATCTTTATATATCTTATTTAACTGCAATTATCAGCCGGTAGCGTCCTGAATAGTTGTCGACGCAAACTGTTTAAAATTAATAACAATAATTAACAGCTAAGGTTTAATTAATTGAAATTGATTTTCTATTTTTGATCTCAGCGTAAAAAGTGTTCGATTTACGCTCTATTTTGAAAAAGGAAGGATAGTTTTTATTTTTGCAGCCTCTGTTGGCAGGGCTGCATTTCCCGGAGAGAAAATGGGAGTTGGGATTTGGAATATGTCTGCATTTGTAGCAAAGTTCTCAGGGATGGCTTTTGGCGATTCTGAAGGAGCCATAATTGCATTAGCGCTTCTTCTCTGTATTTCTGTGGCAGCAATGGTAATGCAGGCAGTAAGGCTTAGGAGGATATCCTCTGCCGCGGAGGAGCTTAAGTCGGAGTATGATACTACCAGGGGAAACCTGCAGAAAATCAATTCTGAGCTCCAGCATCAGCGCGATAAGGTAGCCAGGGAACTGGCAGATACTGACAAACTTAATGGTATTCTGATTGAATCGGCCGATGACGGCATCTCCTTCTATGATGAATCATGGAACCTGATATTCGCAAACACCGCTTTCTATTCGGTTATTGGTATCAGCAGGGATGATTATGATTACAGGACGGCGGATAATCTTATTCATCCCGAAGATGCCGATTTTACGGTTAGGAGAAAGAAAGCCCTGGATGAGAAGGGAGTCTTCAACTCAGAGCTTCGTATCAGGCACTGTAACGGGCATTATGTTACTCTTGGCACCAGGACGGTCCAGATGCGCAACAATGAGGGCGATATAATAGGTTCCGTTACCATATCGAGGGACATAAGTGCCATTAAACAGATACATGAAGAGTTGGTAAGGGCTAAGGAGGAGGCTGAAGCCAGCAATAGAGTAAAAACCAGTTTCATGGCTAACATCTCCCATGAGATAAGAACCCCGCTAAATAGCGTTGTGGGGTTTGCCAATCTCCTGCTTTCGGAAGAAATGGATGCCGCCACCAGGGAGGAGTATGTTGACCATATTAACTATAACAGCGAAAAACTGCTTCAGATAATTGGTGATATCATTGACCTTTCAAGGCTTGAGAGTTCTCAGATGGAGATTTCCTACGAGGAGGCATCACTGTCTGAAATAGTCAGGGAGGTAGCCGATGACACCGGGAAAACGATAACACGGCAGGAGAAACCCATCATCATGACTGTCAGGAACCAGCTCGAAGATGCCAATGACATAGTCTTTACCGACAGGGTATGGCTTAAGAGAGTACTTAACCATTTGATGGACAATGCTGTCAAGTTTACCCTGGAGGGCTCGGTGGAACTGATTTACGGGCTTGAGAATTCAATGATATACTTCAGGGTAAAGGATACCGGCATAGGTATTAAAAAGGAGAATTTTTCTACAATATTTGAAGAGTTTCGCCAGGAAATAGGAGGTCATCACCGACCGTTTGAGGGTTTGGGGGTAGGCCTTACACTTGTCAGGGAGGTGGTTGAAAGGATGGGTGGCAGTGTAACGGTAAATTCCGAAAAGGGATTCGGTTCGGAGTTCGGGATTCTGCTTCCTCACAGGCCAGCCGGAACCCTTAAGTCAAAGACAGTAACAGAGCTGCAGTCCGATAGTATCAGAGACTGGAGCACCAGAAAATGCCTCCTGGTGGATGACAACAAGGATGTACTCAACTATCTGAGGAGAATATTACTCGACACGGGCATCGAGGTTATAACCGCACGTTCGGGACCTGAGGCTATTGAGGCCATGAGGAGCCGTGATGGCATGATTGATATTGTACTGCTTGACATGCAGATGCCTGAGATGAACGGAATTGAGGTTACCCGCGAGATCAAGAAGTTGAAACCCTCGGTTCCGATAATAGCCCAGACAGCCTTCATTTTTGAGGATGATAAGGATATAATCCTTCAGGCAGGCTGTGATGCATGTCTCATAAAGCCAATCCGCAAGGAACAGCTTATAACCGTCATGGGCGGGTTTATCTGATCTGGAAGCTTCATTGCCTTCACCCCATCCCCTTCACAGGATATTTGGTTATCTTTATTTGCATTTTTTGCCGGATATGCCTGATCGCGAAAGGAAATACTATGCCGATGTTATACTGCCGCTGGCAGTGAAAGGATTGCTTACTTATGAGGTGCCCCCTGAATTTACAGCTTCAGTATTCCCCGGTTCAGCTGTTCGCGTACCACTCGGGCAGGAAAGGACGTATGTTGCCATTGTTCGAAGAGTCCACACTGTAAGACCTGATATTCAGAATATCAGGAGCATAGCTGAGTTGATAAGCAATGAACCCCTGGCCGGTGAACTGCAGATGGACTTCTGGGATTGGGTTGCCGGTTATTACATGTGCCCGGCAGGTGAGGTGATGAGGGCCGCAATGCCGGCGCCACTGATAAGGCAGATAGAAGCGGGTACATCTGGAAGAAAAAGGAAGAAACCAGGTATCGCAAACGTCAACCACAGTGATGACAGCGTGGTTGAACCGGCGCTGAATGAGCTGACAGAACTGCAGAAAACCGCATACGAAAATATACTTTCCTCTTTCAGTACACACGATGTGGCTCTCCTCCATGGCGTAACATCGAGCGGAAAGACCGAAATTTATTTTCATCTTATCAGGGAACAGCTTAACAGGGGGAAGCAGGTTCTTTACATGGTTCCTGAGATTGTACTCACGGCTCAGCTTATTGGGAGGATTGAAAAGAGCTTCGGGGGAAAGGCAATCGTATATCACTCCCGCATAACAGACCGTCAGAGGGTTGAGGTGTGGCGGCAAGTAAGAGGTATGGAGCCGGGAACCAGGGCCAGACTGGTGCTGGGCGTACGCTCGTCGCTGTTCCTGCCCTTCTCCGACCTCGGTCTGGTGGTAATTGATGAGGAGCATGACGTCTCGTATAAGCAGCAGGATCCGGCACCCAGATATAATGCCCGTGATGCGGCTATTGTACTGGCAGGAAAACATAAGGCCAGGGTAGTGCTTGGATCGGCGACACCTTCGCTGGAGTCGTTCCATAATGCAATGACAGGCAAGTATGGGTTCGCCGAGCTTATGTCAAGACACGGAGAAACGGATCTGCCTGAAATTACCATTGCCGATACCCGGAGGGCAGCCAAAAGGAAGGAGATGGTGTCGCATTTCACCCCTCAACTGATGGAGGCCATCGATGAAGCGCTTGCAGCAGGCGAGCAGGTTATCCTGTTCAGGAACCGCAGGGGATTTGCTCCCTTTGTGCAATGCGCTTCATGCGGCTGGATACCTGCTTGCGGCAACTGCTCGGTAAGCCTTACCTATCACCGTACTCCCGGCAGGCTCAAATGCCACTATTGCGGCTTCTACGGCCCCCTGCCCTCATCATGCGAAAAGTGCGGCTCAACAAAGATTGCCACCGTGGGCTTCGGCACGGAGAAAATAGAGGAGGAACTCAGGATAGTATTCCCGGAGGCCCGCGTTGCCAGGCTTGATCAGGACACTACAAAAGGCCTGGGTGGCGCCAGGAAGATATTGGAGGAATTCGGCAGTCACTCCACCGATATCCTTATCGGGACACAGATGATCTCCAAGGGACTCGATTTTGAGAACCTGACGGTGGTGGGGATATTACATGCCGACAGTCTCCTCAACTACCCCGATTTTCGTTCCTGCGAGAAGAGCTTCCAGATGATGGAACAGGTCAGCGGACGATCGGGCAGGAGAAAAAAAAGGGGGAGGGTAATAATCCAAACCGGCGACCCCGGGAATGAAATCATAGGGATGGTTTTAAGTCACGACTTCAGGGCCATGTATGAATCTCAGCTTGCAGAAAGGGAACTTTTTGGCTATCCCCCTTTCTCGAGGCTGATAAGAATATACCTTAAGCATCGCGACAGGTCACTGCTCGATGAATATGCAGAGGCATTTGCTGCTGATCTGAAGAGGCATTTCGGCAAAAGGGTAATGGGACCGGAGTACCCGCCTGTTTCGAGGATCCAGTCGATGTATGTAAAATCCCTGCTGGTGAAGATTGAGAGGAACAGATCGCAGGCCAGGGCAAAAGATATCATATCGGGGGCGGTGGAAAGGCTTCTGTCATCCCCCGGAATAGGATCACTCAGGGTAAATATTGATGTTGATCCATTATAGCGGAAGGCAAATGGGAATCATGCGGAAATTAGGTTAAATTTGGAGACGGGTCGCCGGTTCCCGGAAGAATAATAATATTGAGTCAATACGCTGATTAATAAATACATGAACGATGAATATTGAAGTATCCAACGGAGAGATTATCGATAAGCTGACTATAATAAGGATTAAGCTTGAAAGGATCAGCGATGAGGCCAAACTGGCGAATCTGCGGCGCGAGGATGCGGTGCTGAGCAAGGCCGCCGGCGCTATCATCAGTGAGAATGATCCTCTTTACCGCGATCTCTATGCCGTTAACTGCAGGCTATGGGACATTGAGGACAGGATACGCGACCTGGAACGCAGAAAGGATTTTGGCAACGACTTCATTGAAACGGCCCGGTCAGTCTATCTCGAGAATGACAGGCGCTCAGAAATCAAGAGGGCAATAAACCTTCAGACCGGATCAGGACTGATCGAGGAAAAATCGTATGAGAAGTACTAGAGAGAGGGTCCTCGTGATAAGGGCATCGGCAATGGGCGATGTGGCCCTCGCTGTTCCTCTTCTTGATGAACTTGCCGGTCGTTACCCGGATACCGAATTTGTCTTTCTGACCAGAAAAGAATTCAATCCCCTGGTCCGCACCAGGGGGGTGAGCCTGTTCAATCCCGACTTCAGGGGAAGGCACCTGGGACTGTCTGGCATCATACGACTCAGGGCCGACATCGACAGGGAGGGCAGGATTGAAAAGGTCGTTGACCTGCATGACGTGCTCAGATCAAAAGTTCTCAGGTTTCTGTTCAGGCTTACCGGTCGTAGTGTTTCAGTAATCGATAAGGGGAGGAGTGAGAAGAGAAAACTGCTTAAGGGCGTGATCCGCACCCCTCTCAGACACGTCACCGACCGCTATGCCGATACCTTCGCGAACGCAGGTTACCCGCTGAAGGGTTCCTTCCGCGATTTCAGGTATGAAGTCGGGGAAGAGGTTACATTGCCCGGCGCCGGTAACGGGTCCCTGAAAATCGGTATAGCTCCTTTTGCACGACATAAGTTGAAGGCGTGGCCCGTGGAAAAGATAAGGGCCCTGGTGTCGAGGATAAATGACTTCTGCGATGCAGATTTCTATCTTTTTGGAGGCGGAGACTCTGAAAACAGGCTCCTTGCCTCACTGGCAGAGGAGATCCCCGGTGCTGTCAATATGTGTGGCAGGTACAGCCTGTCGGAAGAGATAGATATGATCAGCAGGCTCGATGTGATGGTTGCCATGGATTCGGCCAACATGCATGTTGCGGCTCTGACCGGAACCAGGGTGGTATCGGTGTGGGGAGGGACACATCCCGCCGCAGGCTTTGGTCCTATGGGTGAAAATGATGAATATATTGCACAGATATCGTGGGACACCCTCAGGTGCAGACCCTGTACCATCTATGGCAGGGGAGAGTGCAGGAGAGGTGATTTTGCATGCATGCAATGGCTTACAGATGAAATGGTGTTCTCGAAGATTAAGGCAGCCCTCGGGCAAAAGAAGGATCTCTGCAGGGATGATAACTAACTTAATATAACATACCATGAAAGTAGTGGCTATTTCCGGCAACAGTAGGCTTAACCGCATAAAACCGGCACCTGTTCTTATGGCAGTTATAATGGCTGTCTTGGTGCTGTCATGCGCGCGACAGGATGAGATGAGAGAACCGCTCGATCCTGTTGAACTGGTAAACCCCCTTATGGGTACCGACTCTGAGTTCAGGTACTCAAATGGCAACACCTATCCGGCTATAGCCCTGCCCTGGGGCATGAACTTCTGGACGCCACAGACCGGCAAGATGGGAGATGGGTGGGGATACACCTACGACAGCTACCGTATAAGGGGTATCAAACAGACACATCAGCCCAGTCCGTGGATAAACGATTACGCCGCTTTTGCCTTTATGCCTGTAACCGGGAAGCTTATCTTCGATGAGGATGAGAGGGCATCGTGGTTCTCGCACAAGGCTGAGGTTGCCAAACCCTATTACTATAGTGTCTACCTTGCCGATCATGATGTGGTGGCAGAGGTGACACCAACCGAAAGGGCTGCGATATTCCGCTTTACATTTCCCGAAAGCGATTCCTCCTTTATTCTGCTCGATGCCTTCAATGGAGGTTCGATGGTGAAGATAATTCCCGAAGAGCGAAGGATTGAAGGTTATTGCCGCAATAATCACGGTGGTGTTCCGGCCAACTTTCACAACTACTTTGTCGCTCAGTTTGACCGCGATTTCGAGATCATTGCCACATGGGAGGGTAAGGAACTTGCGAGGGACTCAGCCTATGCGGAAGGGAGACATGCCGGCGCCGTGGTGGGGTTTAAAACCGGGAAGGGCGACCGTGTAACGGTGAAGGTTGCCTCTTCGTTTATTTCACCCTCCCAGGCTGTTGCTAACCTCGAACGCGAGACAGGGGGAAAAAGCTTCGATGATGTGATGGAGGAGGGCAGGGAGATATGGAACAGGGAGCTGGGACGCATAACGGTTAAAGGAGGAAGCGACGACCAGCGGAGAACCTTTTACTCATGCCTGTACCGCACCCTGTTGTTCCCGCGACAGTTTCACGAGACAACCTCAGAAGGCCGGATTGTCCATTACAGTCCCTACAACGGTGAAGTATGTGATGGTTACATGTATACCGACAATGGCTTCTGGGACACCTTCAGGGCGGTCTTCCCGTTCTTTACGTTGATGTACCCCGATGTTAATGCCATGATCATGGAAGGGCTTGTCAACACCTACCTTGAAAGCGGATGGCTTCCCGAGTGGGCCAGTCCGGGCCATCGCAACTGTATGATAGGCTCAAATTCGGCATCACTCATTGCCGATTCGTGGTTAAAGGGCATAAGGGGTTACGATATTGAGAAGCTCTATGAGGCAATGGTAAAGAATACTACGGGACACGGTCCGGTGCGTTCGGTAGGCCGGTATGGGGCTTCGTGGTACAACGACCTGGGATATGTGCCCTATGATGTGGGCATTGCTGAGAATGCCGCCCGTACGCTTGAGTATGCCTATGCCGATTTCTGCATCTGGAAGCTGGGTGAGGCACTTGGAAAGAGCGATGAGGAGCTGGCGTTGTACCGTGCCAGGGCCGGTAATTACCGCAATCTCTTCGATGCTGAAACCAAACTTATGAGGGGCAGGAATGCCGACGGCACTTTTCAGTCGCCCTTCAGTCCCTACAAGTGGGGCGATGCCTTCACCGAGGGTAACAGCTGGCATTACACATGGAGTGTTTTCCACGACATGGAAGGACTCATTGAACTGATGGGAGGCAGGGAGGAATTCATTGCCATGCTCGATTCAGTGTTTGTGGTTCCGCCCATATTTGACTTTTCCTATTACGGGTATGTAATACACGAGATAAGGGAGATGCAGGTTATGAACATGGGTAACTATGCTCACGGCAACCAGCCCATACAGCACATGATTTATCTCTACAACTATGCCGGACAGCCATGGAAGACGCAGATGCGTGTGAGGGAGGTTATGGACAGGCTGTACGATTACACCCCTGATGGCTATTGTGGCGATGAGGATAATGGTCAGACCTCGGCGTGGTATGTATTCAGCGCGCTGGGATTTTACCCTGTGGCTCCCGGAACGTGTGAGTATGTTATTGGCTCACCCCTTTTCGATGAGGTCACCCTGAAGCCGGAGGGAGGCAGGGATTTTGTGATAGAGGCTGAGGGTAACGGACCGGGGAATGTTTTTATCAGGGAAGCGGTGCTGAACGGAAAACGTATGACACGTAATTATTTAATGCACAGCGATATACAAAACGGGGGCAGGCTCAGGTTCAGGATGTCGCCGGAGCCTGACAGAACGAGGGGAACTGATGAGAGCTCTTTTCCATATTCCATGAGCAGGGCAAAGTAGGGGAATGGATTGGATTGCGGTTACCGCTGATTCTTTTTACTTATGGATTATTATTTTTATTATTTTTGTCGAGCTAAAAAAACCGGGGTGTAGCACAGTTGGTTAGCGCGCCACGTTCGGGACGTGGAGGTCGGAAGTTCGAGTCTTCTCACCCCGACGAAAGAGAAAAAGGCCTGTTGCCGAAGCAACAGGGCTTTTTGTTTTTCAGAAGCGTTAACAGCTTGCTGGCATAAGCTCAATGAAAAACAAAGCCTGGCAATGCTTGCATTGCCGGTCTTTTTCTCTTTCATATCACCCCCATGGAAGTCCGCCGCGCGGCTTTGCAGGGGCGGCAATCTTCTCACCGTCATCCGGGACAGGGAGATGACGCCGATCCTCGTCAGAATATAAAAATGTGATGTGTGCGAGCCTCAGATTGAGAGCACGTGTGCCAGCTCGAGCAGGGCGGGACTTATGGTCTTGTTGAGTTTGACAGCCTTGCGGAAGGGTACAAGAACAATGGAGTCGTTCTGCAATCCCACCATAACGCTCTTCTGATCATCAAGCAGCGCTTCCACGGCGGCATGGCCCAGGCGACTGGCATTAACCCTGTCAACGGCACTGGGAGAACCTCCCCTCTGCAGGTGACCAAGAACGGAAACCCTCACGTCATAATCCCTGAAGTCATCCTTAACCTTGTTGGCAATGGCTATGGCACCTCCCTCTTCATCTCCTTCGGCAACAATGATTATGTTGCTTGACTTCTTCCTCCTGTTCCCTTCTTCAATCAGGGCCTTAAGGTTGCGTGCCTCACCCTTTATCTCGGGTATTATGATCGCCTCGGCACCCGTTGCAATGCCACTGTTAAGTGCGATGAAACCGGCTTCGGCTCCCATCACCTCAACGAAAAACATCCTGTTGTGGGCGCTGGCGGTGTCGCGTATCTTGTCGACGGCCTCTATTACCGTGTTAAGTGCAGTATCGTACCCTATCGTGTAATCAGTACCGTAGATATCATTGTCGATGGTGCCGGGAACCCCGACAAAGGGAATGTCATATTCCTCACTGAATATGCCGGCCCCGGTAAATGTGCCGTCACCTCCTATGCACACCACACCGTCAATACCCGCCTCCCGCAGGTTGCGGTATGCTTCCTTCCTCCCCTCCGGTGTACGGAAATCCTCACTGCGGGCAGTCTTCAGAATAGTGCCGCCCCTTTGTATTATGTCACTGACACTGTAAGCCTTCAGGGGTTTGAAGTTGGCATTTATCATACCCTGGTAGCCGTGACGTATTCCGATGACTTCAAGATCGTAGTATATTGCAGTTCTGGTGACAGCCCTTATTGCCGCGTTCATACCCGGGGCATCACCACCGGAGGTCAATACGCCTATTCTTTTAATTTTGCCCATTATTCTTACGGTTAATCAATTTCTTTGCGAAGTTATAACAATTTTCTGCTGAAACAACCTGTGGGGAAGGGCGCATCACCCTATCTTCCCTATTGCCCCGGCGACACTGTCGATAAGCCATTTCGGTGTTGATGTGGCGCCGCAAACACCAACGCTTTCCTTGCCTTTAAACCACTCTTTTCTTACCTCGCCGGGGGATACTATCATGTAGGATTCAGGATTCACGCTCCTGCATACCTCAAACAGCATCCTGCCGTTGGAACTCTCCCTGCCGCTTACGAAAATTATGATGTCGTGGCTGGCCGCAAATTCCCTGAGTCTGGGTTCTCTCCCCGACACCTGTCCGCAGATGGTGCTGTGAACAGTAAGCTTGCTGGAAAGGCCGTGAACCCTGTTATATTCCTCCAGCCTGACCCTGATAATGCCGGCAAGCCTTTTGTACTCCGTCACACTCATAGTGGTCTGTGAAAAAAGGTGCACAGGCTTCGAGAAATCTATTTTGTCAATATCATTATCATGGTTTATCAGTATGGCTTCGTTGGAAGTCTGGCCAAGCAGGCCAACTACCTCGGCATGGCCTTTTTTGCCAAATAGGACAATATGGCCCTCATCGGGCGAGATCTCCTCCCAGGTCTTTCTGATCTTCAGCTGTATCCTTTTCACTATGGGGCAGGTTGCCTCAATGATTGTTATATTGTTCTGCCTTGCCGTCTCATAGGTCGAGGGAGGTTCACCGTGCGCCCTGATAAGAACCTTGCAGTTACTGAGATTGCGAAACTGCTCATGATCAATGGTTTTAAGTCCCTTGTTCCTCAGCCTTTCAACCTCAATATCGTTATGGACTATTGCCCCCAGGCAGTATACGTTTTCACCTTCTTCAAGCGCCCTCTCGGCTATCTCCACGGCATTCCTTACCCCGAAACAGAATCCGGAGCCGCTGTCAATATCAATGTTCATTGATCCTCTTTTCAATAATACCCGAAACCCAATCCATTTGTTCACTAACACTCATGCTGGTATTGTCGAGCACAAGTGCATCTTCCGCCTTTCTGAGCGGACTTGCCTCCCTGGTCTCGTCCTTATGGTCACGCTCGATAATGGCATTGCGGATATCATCAATGTTTATTTCCACGCCTTTCTCTTTCAACTCGAGGTACCTTCTCTCGGCCCTTATATCAACAGAGGCTGTCATGAATATTTTAATATCGGCGTCGGGGAATACAACAGTGCCAATGTCCCTTCCATCCATCACCACCCCCCTGAAGGCTCCTATCTGTCTCTGCAGTTCCACCATTCTTGCCCTGACCTCCCTGATCATACTTATCTCAGATACATTGGCGGTTACCTCCACAGACCTTATCTCCCACTCCACATTCTCCGAATTCAGATAGGTTTCATACATCTCCTTGTCGGGATTGTATGAGAAGTTGATATCTATTTCCGGCAGTATTGAGATAATATTGCCGGTTTTGACAAAGCCTTTACCCACAAGCCCCTTTCTCAGGCAGTAAAGGGTTACCGCCCTGTACATGGCCCCGGTGTCGATGAATATATATCCATATTTTGACGCTATGGCCCTCGCAAAGGTGCTCTTGCCACATGACGAGTATCCGTCGATCGCAATGATGAGTTTTCTCTTCATCTCGTTGGTTTTCAGTTTTCTGGAGTCAACCTGAGTCTGAGTAATTTCAGTTTGTGATTTTCCGGTATATACTCCCGGGATTGAGGGAGAGTGAGAACTGCGTTGTGCCGCCAGCCATGTGGTACGTTGCCCTTGAGAAGGCAAGCCGGAATCCGGAAATATTAAGCCCGAATCCCCATGAGAATCCTACCGCGGCTCCGCCATTTTCAATCCTCAGTTCGCTTCTTCGCTGGTAGTTGTAACCTGCGCCTACCCAGAAGTTCCGGTGCGGCAGGCATTCAATGCCAAAAAGAGCATGTCGCAACAGCTTTTCCGTGAAACCGGCATCGGCATCCGTGGAACCGGTTATGCCGCCGAAGTCAATTGTATCATAATCATGCGTCAGGTTAAACTTCTGCAGGTTCCTCATTGTAAGGGAGAACCTTAAGGGAGCATGTGGCAACTTCTTTGAAATGCCGGCCTGGATTTCAAAAGGGATCTTCTCACGTGTTTCACCTGCGTAGGTGGTCAGTTGCATCCCTATATTCCTCAGTACTATTCCCGCCGTGAGGGTGCTGTCGCGCGATGTCACAAAACCCCCGATATCGACGGCAAATCCCACGCTGGTATAGCTTTCCAGCTGGGAGAGTATTGGTTTGAGGTTTACTCCGACAGCAAAGATTGTGTCGATCTTCCTGCTCCCGGCAATGTTGATCGCATATTCTGCAGCCCGGAACGATCCTGTTATGGCGCCCGCCTCATTGGCTTCAATGAAACTGCCGTAGCTCAGCCAGTTCAGTCCAGCCGCAAGGGTTGTGTTGCCGGAATGCTGATGTACATAGTGTACGGAACCGAAACTGATGCCTGCGAGATAACTGGCATAGCCCAGGGTGAGCATCCCCGACATCGTGCTTCCTGCAAGGGCAGGATTGCATACCAGCAAAGAGGGATCATCGTCGGCCAGTGATATAATCGTTCCTCCCAGCACCGATCCCCTGGCTGACCAGGGGAGGTTAAGAAACTCATAGGTATTGTCTCCGCCCAGTTGCCCGTTTAGTGCTGCAGGCAACCATAAAAGTGCTGTTATCAGTAATATGGCAGAGCTTTTTCTCATCAGATAACTAATATACGATGTTTAGTTGAAACGGACCGTGCAGGGGATATAGTATTTTGCCCCCCGCCGTCATCATGCGGTTTTGCCAGTCAGTATCTCGGCTTCAGGCTTCACTTTCCTTCTTCCGTTCATCTGCGACAGGAAAAGTCCCGCAATCACCATTGTCATGCCGGCAATATTACGGGGGGTAAGCTGTTCTCCCAGCAGGAAAAAGGCAAATATGGCGGTGAATACCGGTATGCAGTTCGAGAATACGTTTGACCGGGCTATGCCCAGGTGCCTCACTGACCAGGCAAAAAGTATAAACGCCCCCGATGATGCAAACACAGCCAGAAGGATAACCGGTGCAATGGCCTCAGCACTGTGCGGGGTGTTGAGGAAATCATTGAGATCGAGCAGGAGGAAGAGAGGCAGGAAGAGCACCAGTCCTATAATATTCTGTATGTTGACTATGAAAACGGGATTATAGTCGCCTGCCAGGCGCCTCAGGGTAAGGTTGTATCCTACTGCCGACATCACAGCCAGCAGCATGAGAAGCACTCCCTTTATGTTGAATGACAGTGAGCCGTCGCTGTTGAGGATGAACACAATCACTCCCACGAACGACAGCGCCACGCCCAGATAATTCTTGATGCTCAGCTTTTCCCGGAACAGCAGCCACGCCCCGATTATGGCAAAGACAGGGATGGTCGCTATAAGCACCGATCCGGCAGTTGATGACATATAGGTGAGCCCGAAACTCTCACCAAGAAAATAGAGGAACGGTTCAAAGAAGCCCAGCAGCAAGAAATACCTCCTGTCCTCTCTCTTTATTCTCATCCTTTTAAGACTCCCCGTGAGCCACAGAAAAAGTGACAACAGCGTTACAGCTATGACAAGCCTGAGGAATACTATGGTAATGGGTTTATAGAAGACATTGGCCATCTTGAACCAGATGAACGAAAAGCTCCAGAACAGCATCGAAACCACAATGGCAATGTAAACTTTAGTCCTGATATTCAGATCATTAACCATACAATCTCTGCAAAAATAAGCGCCGCAAGTTATCAAATAATTCCGGTTTATAACTGTCATCTTGCGGGGATTTATACCGGAAATCAATCTCAGGTGGCTCTGCCGCCAGGATCCCCGGGCAGAACGGTAGTGATAACATGGTTCGAACAGCCTGAATCTATCAGACTATCATATTCGTCAAACATATTGTTTATCAATGCGTAAGGTGTCATAATGTTTTCGACCGGATATGGAAATAAAGATCTGCAGCCTTGCCGGGAAATTCATTTTTTATATATTTGTACGCCCTTAAAAGAGGAAAAGGGGGCAACACCGGCATATACTGATAATACTATACCTATAGATATTATGAAGATACTTGTTTGTATTAGCAATGTCCCTGACACAACCACAAAAATAAGGTTTACGGATGGCGACACCAGGCTCGACACTACAGGTGTGCAGTGGGTCATAAATCCGTGGGATGAGCTCTCCCTGACACGTGCGCTTGAGTTGAAGGACGACACCCGGGCAGCAGTTACCAGGGTAGCAGTGGCCCACGTGGGAGGTGCCGATTCGGAGTCTACACTAAGGAAGGCGCTGGCAATTGGCGCCGATGATGCCATCAGGGTCAATGCCACGGCCACCGATTCCTACAACGTAGCCGGCCAGCTGGCGGCTGTAATCAGGGATGAGGCCTTCGATATTGTAATGTGCGGCATCGAATCGAGCGACTTTAACGGGTCAACGGTGGGGGGTATGATTGCCGAATTCCTGGGAATACCTTCAGTGTCGGGAGTATCATTAATAAAGATAGAAGAGGGAAAGACCATCCTGACGCGCGAGGTTGACGGCGGCAAGGAGATAGTGACGGTTCCGGCCCCGTTTGTTGCCATAGTACAGAAAGGCATTGCTAAGGAACCAAGGATAGCCTCGATGAGGGGTATTATGACAGCCAGGACGAAGGCCATAAAGGTTGTTGAACCGGCAGCAATCGATACACTATGTGAGGTTAAGGGTTTCATTCTGCCTCAGCCGAGGGCTGCCTGTCGCTTTATCGACCCCGAGAATCCCGGTGAGTTGATAGCCATCCTTCAGAATGAGGCCAAGGTAATTTAAGTTTAATCGGAAATACTGTCGTTTATGTCTATACTGGTATATGCTGAAAACAGGGAGGGAAAATTCAGGAAGCCCATCCTTGAACTCGTTTCTTATGCTTCTGCCCTTGCCAAAATGATGGGCAGCAAGGTTGTTGCCCTGTCGGTGGGAGAGGTCGAAGGCAGTGAGCTTAACCAGTTGGCGGGCTGCGGCGCCGAAAAAATATTAACCGTCAGGAATGATGCCTTTAAGGTCTTTGATACCCAGGCATATACATCCCTGCTTGCCGAGGCGGCGGAACATGTCAGCGCTACTGTTGTGCTGCTGGCCAACAATACTTCGGGCAAGGCTCTTGCACCGAGGCTTTCGGTAAGGCTCAGGGCCGGACTGGCCCCCGGGGTAACAGGGTTGCCGGTAAGCACAGAGCCCTTCGTGGTAAACAAGAGGGTATACTCAGGAAACGCCCAGGCACGTATGGAGATAAAAACTGCCGTGAAGGTGCTTACCCTCATGCCTAACTCATTCGACATCGTTTCAAACAGTGTTCAGTCAGTTACCGTGGAGTTTTCTCCCGTGAACCCGGTTAAGTCGCTCACAGAGGTTGTTGATGTCTTCAGGCAGGAGGGGAAGGTGCTGTTGACAGAGGCTTCGGTGGTGGTATCAGGGGGCTGGGGCATGAAGTCGCCTGACAACTGGCAGCCGCTCGTCGAACTCGCTTCGCTCCTCGATGGCGCAACAGCCTGTTCGAGACCTGTTTCCGACGAGGGATGGAGGCCGCATGAGGAACATACAGGACAGACAGGTAAGATAATAGCTCCCGACCTGTACATTGCAGTTGGTATATCGGGAGCCACTCAGCACCTTGCAGGAGTAAGCTCATCAAAATACATCGTAGCCATCAACAATGACAAAAGCGCTCCTATTTTTGAGGCTGCCCAGTACGGCATAGTGGGCGACGCAGGTAAGGTGCTTCCTAAACTGGTTGAGGCTGTAAAGAACGCCAAAGGCAGGTAAATGATGACCCGACAGATTGTTTTTGCAATAGTACTGCTGATAACCATCGCAGTATTTGCCCGCACTGCCATAAGGATCATAAGGTATATCGGTTTCACGCGGAAGGGATTTCCTGTCAGAAACACGGGCCGCCGTTTCTCATTAATGATGAGTGTCGCTTTCGGTCAGACCAAGCTTTTCAGGAAACCGGTTTTAGGCCTCCTGCATGCGCTGGTATTCTGGGGCTTCTGCGTCATCCTCATCGGCAGCATCGAGATGGTGATCGACGGCCTGGCCGGAACCGAAAGGGTTCTAAGCGTGCTGGGTCCCGTATATGATGTTATTATCGCTTCGGGAGACATCTTTGCCCTTCTGGTTGCCATCTCCATACTGGTCTTTCTCTTCCGTAGGCTCTTCATGCATGTCAGAAGGTTCGGGGGGGCCGAGATGAAACATATCTCACACATCGATGCCAACATTGCGCTTACCATGATCCTCCTGCTGATGATTTCACTCCTGGGCATGAATGCCTCCTACATGGCCCTCTCAGCCCTTCATGGTGAAGCTGTTGCAGGCGTCTACCCGGTAAGCCGGTGGCTTCAGCCCCTGTTCATCGGCAGTACCCCGGAAGCAGTTCATTTCTGGCACGAACTGTCGTGGTGGTCGCATATAGTGCTGATATTCATATTCGCCAACCTGCTTCCCTACTCGAAGCACTTCCATGTATTCATGTCGGTGCCCAATGTCTTTCTTTCAAGGCTGGAACCGCTGGGCAAACTCTATAACATGGAAAGCATCACCCGCGAGGTGAAGCTTATGCTCGATCCCCAGACGGCGTTCCAGGCTGCTCCCGAAGGTACAGCTCCTGAACGTTTCGGGGTGAAGGATGCAGAGGATGTTACCTGGAAGAATTATTTCGATGCCCTGTCGTGTACCGAGTGTGGCCGCTGCACCGAGGTCTGTCCCGCCAATATCACCGGCAAAAAGCTATCCCCCAGGAAGATAATGATGGACCTGAGGGCCCGCATGAAGGAGAAGGGCCCCGGAATGATAAGAAATGGCAAAACCTTTAATGACGGAAGGTCGCTGCTGAGAAGCTATATCACCGAAGAGGAACTCTGGGCATGTACCACCTGCAATGCCTGTGCACAGGAATGCCCCATCAACATCAACCACCCCTCCCTGATCGTCGACATGAGGCGTTATCTGGTCATGGAGGAGGGATCAGCACCCGGGGAACTCAAGGCGGTGTTCAGCAATATTGAGAATAACGGCGCCCCGTGGCAGTATTCACCCGAGGACAGGCTCCTCTGGGCAAGGGATCTTGAGATAAAGGCATTATGATTTTGAACCGATTATGGGAACCACTAAGATAGAGATACCGGTAATGGCCGACCTCCATGCCAGGGGCGAGAAACCCGAATACCTTTTCTGGGTAGGTTGCGCCGGGGCGTTTGATGACAGGTACAGGAAGGTGGCGGCGGCTTTTGCCAAAATACTCGCTTACCTGAAGACGAGCTACGCCGTTCTCGGGAGGGAGGAATCATGCACCGGTGACCCGGCACGCAGGGCAGGCAACGAGATGCTCTTCCAGATGCAGGCCCTGCAGAATATCGAAATATTCAGGATGTATGGCGTAAGACGCATAATAACCATCTGTCCCCACTGCTACAATATCTTCAGGAATGAATACCCCGACCTGGGAGCTGACCTGGAAGTAATCAGCTACATCGATTTCATAAATGACAATATTGACAAAGGGAAACTGAAGATTGACAGGTCGCTGTTGGGTAACATGACTGTTACCTACCACGATCCCTGTTATCTGGGCAGGGCCAACAATATCTATGAGGAGCCTCGCAGGGTGCTGAAAGCCCTGGTTCCCGAAATAAGGGAAATGAAAAGAAACCGCAGCTATGCAATGTGTTGCGGTGCCGGCGGAGGACAGATGTTCAAGGAGGCCGAAAAGGGCGACCGTGAGGTTTTCCTTGACAGAACGGCGGAGGCGCTGGAAACAGGGGCTTCGGTAATAGTCACCGCCTGTCCGTTCTGCATGACAATGATGACAGATGGAATTAAATACAGCAACCGCGAGGAGGATGTCAGGAATTATGACATCGCCGAACTGGTTGTACAATCACTTGGAATTTAGTAATTAACTCAAGTTGCTAGTTGTAGTTTGATATAAAAATATAAGATATTGTAAATCAGTCAAATATGTTAATAAATAACGCCAATATGTTGATAATCAAATACATATAAATTAGGTATAATTAAAA
>JAVEWX010000125.1:0-9014 GCA_034004335.1 Bacteroidales bacterium
CAACAAATAGCGCCAACTCGTTGACAGGAAAGCCGTAGCGTGCCAGCAAATCGCGGCGGGCTACTACCAACAGCTGAGGCGTTTCAATCAGCGGTACCACTACGAGGTCGCCGATGCCCGGTACACCTTCAATGACATCATGGACATCATTGGCAATCCGGTAGAGCTCGTTGAGATCATCCCCGAATATCTTTATGGCGATGTTTGTCCTGCTACCCGAGAGCATATGATCCATCCTGTGAGTGATGGGTTGTCCTACCTCTATACTGACACCCCTGAACTTTGATAGTCGCTGCCGCACCTCTGCCATAAACTCATCTCTCGATCGCTTACCGAGGGTGAAGGGGACATCGAGCTCCGTTACGTTCTCGCCGAAAGAGTGCTCAGCCAGTTCGGCACGTCCTGTTTTACGTCCTACAGCTTTTACTTCGGGCAGTTCCAGAATCATTAATTCAGCCTCCCTGCCTATACGTGCCGACTCATCGAGCGAGATACCGGGCATTGCGGATATGTTGATGGTAAGGGCACCCTCATTGAAGGGAGGGAGGAAGGTTGACCCGAAGGTGAGTGACAACAGAATCGCTCCGACAAAGAGTATCGCAGTAACAATACCAACAAGCCGTGGCTTGTCAAGTGCCTTGCTAAGAGCTCTCCTGTATAACCGGCCAAGGTTCCTTTCAACCCACGATCCCCTGAGGTTTTTCTCCAGGTGCCTCTCATCAGTCAGGAGGTAGCTGCACATCACCGGGGTAAGAGTAAGTGCAACAACAAGGGAGGCAAACAGGGAGATGATGAAGGAGATTCCCAGCGGCTTCAGCATCCTTCCCTCCATGCCTTCAAGCAGGAAAAGGGGAATGAATGTGATAATGATTATAAGGGTTGCGTTGAAGATGGATGTTCTGATCTCTGAGGATGCCTTAAAGATGATCGCGAGGGCAGGCACACGGAACTCCTCCGCGCGTGCCCTGTTCTGTCTAAGACGCTTATAGACATTCTCAACGTCAATTATTGCATCGTCAACTATCGAACCGATCGCAATGGCCATCCCGCCGAGACTCATAGTGTTGATGGTATAGCCTAGGAGCCGCAAGGTGAGTATTGATGCAATGAGTGACAGGGGTATGGCGGTAAGGCTTATGGCGGTGGTCCGCGGATTCATCAGGAAGATGAAGAGTATTACTACCACGAAAATACCGCCCTCTATGATAGCCTTCAGAACGTTATTTACCGATGTCCTTATAAATGCATCCTGATTGTAAATGTCGGTATGGAAGCTAATGGTCTCACCAAGGTTACTCCTGATTTCATCGAGTGCTTTATTGATCTCTCCGGAAAGCCTTATGGTGTTTATCCCGGGTTGTTTTGTGATTGTGACCAGTACGGCATCGGTGCCCGAATAGGAACCGTATCCGATCTGGTAGGCGGGGCCCTCTTCAACATCGGCAATATCACCTATCTTCACCGGCAGGCCGCCCCTTATGGCCACGACCGATTCGGCAATTTCCCCGGTACTCGTTGTCCTGGCGATACCTCTAATGATATATTTGCTGCCATATTGGTTTATGAAGCTGCCGGAGGTGTTGATATTTATCTTTTCGCTTACCGACCGTAGTTCCCCCAGGGTGATTCCGTAGAACTGCATACGCAATGGATCTGCCAGTATCCGGTATTCCTTAGCCTCTCCTCCGATGGTTGTAACCTGCGCAACACCCGCAACCGACAACAGCCTCGGGGCCACATTCCAGTCAGCAACCGTTCTGAGCTCCATCGGCGAAAGGGAATCGGAAACCATCCCTATTATCATCATCTCTCCAAGCAGTGAAGACTGGGGCGCAATTATCGGTTTGCTGACTCCAGAGGGCAGCTGTTCGCTGACCTGCAGCAACCTTTCAGTGACAGTCTGCCGGGCATCGTAAATATCAGTATTCCAGTCAAATTCAACCCATACAATCGAAAAACCCATTGAGGAGCTCGAACGTACGCGTCTTATTCCGGTGGAACCGTTTACTGATGTCTCAATGGGGAAGGTAACAAGTCGCTCAACCTCCTCGGGAGCCATGCCGTGTGCTTCGGTCATTACCACTACCGTCGGAGCTGTCAGTTCGGGGAAGATGTCGATGTCCATGTTCATCGTAACATAAATGCCCGATACCAGCAAAAGGAGGAAGCCTATGGCAACAATAAGCCTGTTGCGAAGCGAGAATTCGATTATCCTGTTCAGCATGGCTTATCCTAGTGTTTATGAGTATCGGGTGCGGATGTGCTCATCTGTGACATCTTAACGGCATAGGCGCCTGTGGCCACTACCACCTCACCCTCATGAAGTCCTTTCAGAACCTCGGTGTTTATGCCATCTGTCATACCCTTCTCAATATGTCTTTTTATGAATTGGTGATCCTCACCCTCGACATAAACGAAGTATTTGCCGAACTCTTCGAGTATTGCCGTATTTGGTACCGTAATGCACTCGGGCTCAGGTTTACCCCTCAGGTAAATTTCCGCGTATGTTCCGGGTATCAGTTCGGGTGTGAAGTCAAGGCGGAAGAACAGGGGTATGAAAAAATGGTTTTCTCCGGTGCTCCTGGCGTGGGATATCCTCTGCCCGTTAAGATCTTCAGTACGGTACATCTTTTCGCTGTATGTCATACGGAAGGTTGCATTGGCTACATCGTCAAGGCTCGCAGCATGGGCAGGTGATACATCGGCCCTCAGTACAAGGTTGTGTTCTATGATCACCGACAGGAGAGCCTCTCCGGCTGACACTTTGCTGCCCTCCGTTATATAAACATGGTTTATGTAACCGTTGGCAGGTGCAGTAACCAGGGATCCGTTTGCACCGAATCCTGTCCGCAGGTTATTATATTTTATCTCAGCCTTCTCGAAATCATTCTTCGAGTTCAGGTAATGGTCCATCGTTATGAGCTGCTCAACGATGAGACGTTCTGCCCTTTCAAAGTGCGACCGGGCACGTTCAAAGTCCGATGCCGCCTCCATAAGGGCAACCTCGGTATTATCGGAGGTCAGCTCATCTCCCGAAATCAGGAACAGGGGTGTTCCCTTTCTGACTTTCATACCCGGGAAGAGGAAATGATCAGTGAGCCTTACGATACCTGAAGCTTTTGATGTTACGGTTATTATGTCCTTGCTGTCGGGCAGGATCGTTCCGCCTGCCCTGATAACGAAGCTGAAGGGTTGTTTCTTTGCTATGATTACGGTATGCTCAGGTAAAGCCTCATGTTCATGGAGATGATCATCTCCGGTTCCGGCCTCATGGCCAGGGTCGGCCTCATGTGTATGGTCGTGTTCACCCTCGTGCTCATGTTCATGAGATATGGCAGCTTCCGATTGGGTATCGTGGTTGTGCTCCCCTCCGGCACATGCGGTCAAAAAGGCCAGGTATAATGAAAGGAATGTGTAAATAATCAACTTTTTCATTGAAAGCAGAATTTAAGGATTAATCGGTTGGCTTTATGATAGCCCTTTACGGGTAATCAGGGCAGGGCAGTCGGGATACAGCTATCCCAGCAGGGGGGGAGGCCCCCTGCGAAAGTTAGGCACCCGGTGCCGCCAATCGGGGAAAGGCTCGACATATCCTTCGTGTACCGGATTGCCCGTTTCGGGCAGCCAGGAAAAGTATGTTGCTGTTGCAGCTATTATAGGTATGTCGTTGTCGAGCGGCTGGTATGGTCCGGAGGTGAAGTGGCAGATGAAATGATTATGGTTCTCCGTTTCAGTTTCACCAAGAAGAAGGCGTGGTATGCCGGCATCACCACCGTGCCGCTCCTGGTCGGTATGCTTCGAGTGGCAGCAATGGTAAACCGAGGTGCATTCCTTCGGGTGTATATCGATATGATGATGGGGTATTACGGCATGGAGAAAGATCACAAGCCACGCTGTTGCCACCGGTATTACGCCTATTTTGGAATATTTTCTCAATTATGATTCTGTAATCCGATGACAAAGATAAATAAAAATGAGATTCATGGGCTACGCCCTGTCTGAACGCCCTTCGGGCTGTCTGCAAAGTCTATACGGGCTACGCCCTGTCTGAACGCCCTTCGGGCTGTCTGCAAAGTCTATACGGGCTACGCCCTGTCTGAACGCCCTTCGGGCTGTCTGCAAAGTCTATACGGGCTACGCCCTGTCATGGGGTATGCGGTATGAGGTATTGGGCAATCGGTAACCGGTGAATGGCGTCCGGCGTCCCTGAACTCAGAACTCTAAACCCTAAACGAAGAACGAGGAACGAGGAACTCGTAACACGGAAGGCGTAACTCGCAACGATACCGGAAGACTTCCGGGGTTTTTCAGAGTGCTGCCAGCGCCTTGTCGTAATCGGGTTCGCTGGTTATTTCCGGCACCAGCTCGGTATATACCACTTGGCCCTTTTCATTGACAACAACCACACTGCGTGCATACAAACCTGCCAGGGGACCGTCGATGAGGTCAACGCCGTATGCCTTGCCAAATTTCCTGTCGCGGAAGCCCGAAAGTGTCACAACATTGTTAATGCCCTCCGTCGTGCAGAACCTTCCCATGGCGAAGGGAAGGTCTTTCGATATTGCCAGCACCACGGTATTTTTCATGCCGGCGGCCTTCTCATTGAACTTCCTTACTGATGTGGCACAGACTGCCGTATCGAGGCTGGGAAAGATATTCAATACCAGTTTTCTGCCTTTGAAGTCTGATTTACGTGCTTCTGTGAGGTCTGATTTTACCAGTTTGAAAGCTGGGGCAGTAGTTCCCTTTGCGGGAAGGTCGCCGATGGTTTTCACGGGATTACCCTTGAGTGCTGTTTTTGCCATTATTTATTGTATTTGATTAATGTTTCTGTTTCAGGGGAACAACAAAGTTAGTGAAAGGTTTTGCAGCTTCGTATTTTTTGAACTTTTTTGTTCGGCAGTTTACTTTGGTTACTTTTGCGCTTTTAGCCGAAGACATGAAATATGATATCAAGCCCGGAATAAAAGGTCTTATTTTTGACCTCGACGGAACTCTTGCCAACTCCATGCCCTTGCACTTCAAAGCCTGGCAGAAAACCCTGGCCAGGTACAATGCTGCCATTGACTCAGCTTTCCTCAAGGCACATATGGGAACTCCCGGATGGATTATCGCCGAAGAACTCATCAGGGTGAACAATCTGGAGGGCAGGGTTACTGTGAACCAGATACTCGAGGGTAAGCTTGAGGAGTTTCTGAGGGTTCAGCACCTTGTGCCTCCGGTGGTACCTGTTGTGGAGATTGCCCGCAGGTACCACGGTAAACTGCCAATGGCGGTAGGTACGGGCGGCCACCGTGAAGCAGTGGAAAGAACCCTGTCGGTGATAGGGGTAAGGGACCTCTTCGACATAATTGTAACAGCAAACGATGTTGTCAATCACAAGCCTCATCCCGAGACTTTCCTGAAATGTGCGGAGCTAATGGGTGTCGACGCCAGGTTTATAGAGGTCTTTGAAGACGGGGAACTCGGCTTTCAGGCCGCCCGCAGGGCTGGCATGGTCGTTACCGATGTGAGGTCGTGGTATGATTCCGACTGGTAGGGGATACCATACTCCGACCCTGGCAGGAACAAAATGATCGTTACCTCTGAGGTTTGCTGCTCAGTCCTGTTACTTCCCGAGCAGCTCTTTTACCTGCTTGCACACATTTGCGGCAGTAAACCCGAATTTTTCGTCCAGTACATCATAGGGGGCAGAATATCCAAATGAGGAGACGCCCCATACCCTGCCTTTATTACCGGCAAGTCCCTGCAGGGTGACCGGCAGTCCCGCCGTAAGGCCGAATACCGGTATTCCGGGGGCGATGACTGAGTGTCTATATCCCTCCGGCTGGTTCCTGAAAATGCCTTCTGAAGGTACTGATACAATGCGAGTGTTAATTCCATCTGCTTCAAGCAGTTTGCTGCCTTCGAGCAGTGTTGCCACTTCTGATCCTGATGCCAGAAGGATCACATCGGGAGTGCCGGCTGAATCCTTAACGATATAGGCTCCCTTTGATGCGTTCAGTGAATCGGTGTAACGACTACCCGACGGGGAGGGAAGAGATGTAATGTTCTGCCTTGAAAGGATCAATGCCGTGGGTGTGTGCCTGTTCTCGAGAGCCATCTTCCATGCCACGGTTGTCTCATCGGCATCGGCAGGACGCAGGACCATCAGGCTGTTCTTTCCCGAGTGGTTTTTCAGGTGTTCCATTAGTCTTATCTGTGCCTCCTGTTCAACTGGCTGGTGGGTCGGTCCGTCTTCTCCCACCCTGAAGGCATCGTGTGTCCAGATATATATTACGTGGAGTTCCATAAGTGCGGCGAGCCTGACAGCCGGCTTCATATAGTCAGAAAATACGAAGAAGGTGCCTCCCGCGGGTATTACACCACCATGGAGGGCCATGCCGTTCATAATTGCAGCCAGGGTAAGTTCAGATACTCCTGCATGAAGGAAAGCCCCGGAAAAATCACCCCTGGTAAAAGGTTTCGTCATCTTAAGGAAACCATCTGTCTTGTCACTGTTGGAAAGGTCGGCTGAAGCAACTATCATGTTCTCCACTGTTGTAGCCAGGACTGACATTACTAGAGCCGATGCAGCCCTTGTGGCAGAACCCTGCTTCTGGGTTGTTTTCGCGAAATCGACAGGAGGTATCCTGCCCGAGTAGAAGAGTTCAAGCTTCGACAGCAGTTCCGGGTTCCTGCTGCTCCATTTTTCAAATTCCCTGTTCCAGAGATCTGCTTCTGTCTTCTTTCGCTCAAGGGCTTTGGCATATATTTTTCCTGTCTCTTCGAAAATAAGGAAGGGATCTGCGGGGTCCCCCCCGAGGTTTATCACCGATTTGTCAAAGGAGGCGCCGGCGTGAGTGACCGGCTGACCATGCGTGGAGGTCTTACCCTCAAAAGCATTGCCTGCTTCATCAACCAGACCCTTGCCCATAATTGTTTTACCAATGATAAGTGTCGGTTTTTCCTTTTCGTCGATGGCGGCATTCAGTGCCTTCCTTATCATTCCATGGTTATGACCATCAATGGTGATCACCTTCCATCCCCAGGCTTCATATTTTTTTGCCGTGTCTTCGCAGGTGACAGCACCGGTTCCAGTGGAAAGCTGTATCTCGTTGGAGTCGAAGAACATAATTAAGTTGCTCAGTCCGAGGTAACCGGCAATCCGTCCTGCACCCTGTGAAATCTCCTCCTGGATGCCACCGTCTGATATGTATGTATATATCTTATGTGAGAAGAGATCTCCGAAGCGGTGAGCCAGGAACCTTTCAGCTATTGCAGCGCCCACTGCCATCGTGTGGCCCTGTCCGAGAGGACCGCTGGTGTTTTCAACACCCCTGTCAGGATCCAGTTCAGGATGACCGGGGGTGCAGCTGCCCCACTGCCGGAAACTCCTGATATCATCTATGGTAAAATGCCTCGTAAGTGTCAGTACTGAATATAGCATGGGTGACATATGACCGGGATCGAGAAAGAACCTGTCGCGGTTTATCCAGCAGGGATTTGACGGATCGAATTTGAGGAATTCGCTGTAGAGAATATGTATGAAATCGGCACCGCCCATTGCTCCTCCGGGGTGCCCCGAGTTAGCTTTCTGGACCATAGCCATTGACAATATTCTTATATTGTCGGCAGCTCTTTTGTTGTTGTCGGGTGTCATAATCATCAGATATGTGAAATGACTGCGAAAATAGGAAACTTTTGCCGGAAAACCATAGCGATGGCCGGGGCTGCAGTGAATTCATCTATTCCTTCCGGAACCCCAGGCTGACCGCTGTAACGCTTGCAGGATGAGCCCCTGTGATACTGTAGGCATGAAACTCACGCCGTGTGGAGGAATAGTTGTTTCTTAGTGATTCAAACATGCCGGGGCTGGATTTGAAACGGCGGCTTTCGGACTCAATATCGTATGTTTCCCTTACCAGGCCATGAAGCGCCTCAGTGGTTCCGGATTCTATTCCCGGCAACGTGATAACCGGGTTCCCTGGTACCGGCAGGACACCATGGTCGGGGAGGGACAAGGGGAGAGAGAAATAGTCTGATAATTCCCTGAGGATGATCCTTGTACCGTTAAGTTTTCCGTCTGCCGAATATCCGGCAATGTGCGGGGTTGCTATTTTCGCCATGCCGATAAGTTCGCTGTCGGCGGCAGGTTCCCCTGTCCATACGTCGGCAATGTAGCCTCCCAACCTGCCTGACCATAGTGATCTTTTTATTTCCTCCTCATCAGCAACCCCTCCGCGTGAGGTGTTTATCAGATATGCACCCCGCTTCAAGGATCCTATGAAGTCCCTCCCGGCCAGGTGAAAGGTAGCATCGCGCCCTGAAACAGTGAGGGGTACATGGAGGGTGATGATGTCTGATTCCCTTAGCAGTACTTTAAGTGATGAGAAGGCATCTGATTTCTCACGACGCTGCCGGGGTGGATCGTTTACAAGGGTTCTCATTCCCAGGGCTCTGGCTGCTGCTGTCACTTTACAACCAACATGTCCGGCGCCCACAACACCCAGTGTGAATTCAGCGGGTTCCCGACCTGATAACAGGCACAAATGGAGAAGGGTTGCGACCATGTACTGGGTAACAGAGCCTGAGTTGCAGCCAGGGGCGGCAGCCCATGTTATACCCTTCTTCCTGCACCATCGGGTGTCAATGTGGTCGTAGCCGATTGTGGCCGTTCCGATAAACCTGATGACTGTATCTGCAAGGAGGCTGCTGTTGCAGAGTGTGCGCGTTCTAATGATGAGGGTATCGGCATGCTTCAGATTCCCGGTGGAAATCTCACTGCCGGGAAGGTAAACCACACTTGCATGAGGCTCCAATACTCCTCTGATGAAGGGGATAGCCTCATCGACCACTGCCGATATTTTTCTGCCTGCGACCATACCTTGCAGGTCAAAGGTAATCATAGAATGTGAATAGAGAGTGCCATTACCTGATCGGTATCGTCACCGTAAATATTGTTCCGACATCGGGAGTGCTGTCAACGGTTATGGTTCCATGATAAAGGTCAACCATTTTTTTTGCGATAGACA
>JAVEWX010000007.1:0-41295 GCA_034004335.1 Bacteroidales bacterium
TGAACCTGAGGGTATTGGCAAACCTGCCTCCGCCAAAATAGGAGTTTAGCTCGGATGACGGTGAGTAGAAGTTTCTCTCCTGGAAGTAACCCGAGTTCTGGAACCACATTGCATCCATGTCGGTCCTTCTTCCCGTGTAGAGGCTGGAAAAGGGTGAGAAGGAGGTGCTTGGATTGCTGGGTTCCTTGCTCTCCATAAGGCTGTAACGTACATTGAACTTGTGATTTTGTGCAATGTTCCAGTCGATACGTGCAAGGAACTTCTGGCCCGGACTCTCGAAGGCGTATCCCTGGTAGGGACCAGTCTCAAAGCCGTAGGTCTCTTTCAGATAGGCACTGATAAGATCCATCTGTGCTACAGTAGGCCTTGCTATGTTATTTGTATAGTTGGGCGGAGTTGACGGGGTTGATGCCACTCTTGGCGGGCCGGGTATTTCACTTTTTTCCCTCTCATAATTCATGAAAAAGAATAACTTGTTTTTGATTATCGGACCGCCGAGCCTCATACCCTGCATATTGTAGCTCGATGGTGATCTGGCAAATGTAGCGTCTCCCACCTGTGTCCCCTTGTACCTTTCATTCTGCATAAAAGCATATACGGAAGCCCTGAATTCATTGTCACCCGATTTGGTAACTGCATTGACCGATGCACCGATGAATCCGCTCTGCCTTACATCGTAGGGAGTGATGTTGACCGAGATCTGGTCGAGGGCATCGAGCGAAATAGGTGTGCCGTTGCCGGGAAGGTTGGTGCCGATACCAAAGGCGTTGTTGAACTGCGCGCCGTCAACGGTGATGAAGTTCTGACGGTAGTTGCCGCCGCCTATCTGGTTTCCGTTGGCCTGGGGAGTAAGACGGGTGATGTCGTTGATGCTCCTTGAAATGGTCGGCATGGCTATTATCTGCTCATTCCTGATGTTAATTGAAGCTCCGTTCTTCTCAGAGTTGAATACCGGGGGTTTGGAGCCGACAACAACGACCTCGCCCAACTGTGCACGCGCCTCCGTGAGAGAGGCATTGATAACGAACGATTCACCGAGCGACAGCATAACATCGTCCCAGGAAGCCTTTTCATAACCCACGAATGACACCTCCACCTTGTAGGGGCCGCCGGGCCTCATGCCCAGAATGGTAAAGAAGCCGCCATTGTTGGTGACAACTCCGTATTGCGTTCCCGAAGGAACATGTACCGCAACAACGGTAGCACCGGGAAGAGCCTGTCCGGTCTCATCCAGAATGCGTCCGTTCATTGCCGATGTAGTTGAACCCTGACCGAACATAATGCCCGTAATGCCAAGGAACAGCATGATCATGCTCAAACGTTTCAAAAGATGCATCATAACTTTATTGGTTTTAGTATTGATTTTTGAGACAATATTACTGCAAGTGACTAATTCTAAGATTAACAAAATATTAATTAATCATTAAACGAAGAATGCCAAATTACGTCAGAAAAAGCATCCTCTTTCCTGAACTCAGCATTTAGTTTTTAACAAATTTTTAACCTTTAACCGGACTCTCGCAGATAGATGACAGGTAAGCTGTAATAATGCCCGCAGAGCCCTGATTTTCTGCTACATACTTTCCGCAGATACTGGCCGCATCACCCCTTGAGGCATCGTCTGTTACCCACTTATCAACAATCCTGGCAAATTGTTCAAATCCGCTGAAAGAAAATGCACCCTTCAGCTCTATCAGTTCACAGGCTTCCCTGAATTTTCCGTAATTGGGACCGAAAATCACCGGCTTCGACCATGCCGCGGCTTCAAGTATGTTATGTATTCCCCTGCCGAATCCTCCGCCTATTAACGCTATGGTGGCATACCTGTATGCCGACGATAAAATCCCGATGGTGTCGATGATCATCACATCAGCATCACTGTCTGCCTTTTCAACTACCGATGAGTACCTTATTGTTCCGCGTCCGAAAAGAGTTGTAATCCTGTCAATGTTGCCTTGTTCCACTTCGTGAGGGGCAATGATATATTTCATCCTGCCGCTATTTTCCCTCCGGTAACGGGCAATTATCTCCTCGTCGGCAGGCCATGTACTTCCGCATACCATTACCCTGCTGTTGCCGGCAAAATATTTCAGAACCGGAATTTCAACGGCCGAGGCGGCTATCTCCGCCACCCTGTCAAACCTGGTGTCGCCGCTGACCGTAACATTCCTGATGCCGGCCTTCACCAGAAGCTCTTCCGAAAAGCTGTCCTGAACAAACAGATGGCTGAAAAAACTGAGCATCTTCCTGAAAAATCCGCCATACCACCTGAAAAAGTGCTGCCGGCGACGGAAAATGCCCGAGATCAGTATCACAGGTATCTTTTTTGAATTGAGTACCGACAGGTAGTTATACCAGAAATCATACTTCACGAACACTGCAGCAACGGGATTGACTGCTTCAATGAAACGTCTCGCATTGGCGGGAGTATCAGCCGGCAGATAATACACATGGTCGGCTCCCCCCCAGTTCTTCCTCACATTGTACCCCGAAGGTGAGAAAAATGTCACGACCAGTCTTATGCCGGGATTTTTCTGCCTGAATGACTCCATTACAGGCCTCCCCTGTTCAAATTCTCCCAGCGAGGCACAATGGAACCAGATACTCTTTCCCTCGTCATTCATCCGCGACTCAATATAGCTTAGCAGATCCTTCCTTCCCTGTGTCCATTCGGCTGCCTTGGAACTGAATGGCCCCGCCAATCTGACAATCAGGCTATATGCCTTAATGACAAGAGTATAGAAGATTTCCATTTGCGGATTCCCTGTTGCGGGCACAAAGGTAACAAAACCATTATATAAATAATCTTATAATTTTGCATTACATTGTGATGCCATTCACAACCCTCTCCCTGAGAGGCCCCGGAGGCAGTCTTATAATGAAAAATCCGATATGGTCAGGCTGGTAGCGATAATCATTTCGATAATACTGCAGATAATCGCTGCCTTCATCGCACTGCGCTTCATGAAGCTTACCAGGTACAGGCTGTCGTGGATACTGCTTTCATTGTCGTTCGTCTTCATGGCCTGCCGCACCTTCATACATCTGATAGAATACTTCTGGGGGGAGCCCTCTCTCAGGCTGGCCCTGCTCGATGAATGGCTGGGCGTGCTGGTGTCGGTGATGATTATAGTCGGTGTGATACTGATCAGGGAGCTTTTCTATTCCCTCAAGCGGGCAGAGATAGAGAGGATGAGGGCAGAGAGAAGGGTAATCAACGCTATAATCAATACCGAGGAGAATGAGAAAAAGAAATTCGCCAAGGAGCTGCATGACGGACTGGGGCCACTGCTCTCATCGGTAAAGATGTCGCTGTCGGCGCTTGCAGTAAATGTAACCGGCACAGGGGGCAGAGAGATCCTGGAAAGCGTCAGTTCAATGACCAACGAGGCAATTGCAACCATAAAGGAAATTTCAAACAATCTTAGCCCACACGTACTGATTAATTTCGGCCTCGCCAGTGCTATTAATACTTTCGTGACCAAACTGAACCTGGCAAAAACGATCCCTGTTGACTTCAAGACCAACATGGAAAAAGTCCGTATTGATCCCGATGTGGAGGTGGTCATTTACAGGGCTGTTTGCGAACTCATCAACAACTCAATAAGGCACTCGGGAGCATCGAGGATAGAGATTGACCTGAACAGGCATGAAAAATTTGTCACACTGCAGTTTTCGGAAAATGGCCGTGGATTCGATCCTGAGTTGCTGAGAGCGGAGGAGAAGAAGGGCATGGGTATCTCAAACATCGAAACCCGCGTAAGGTCAATCAACGGAGTATTCATACTCGAAAGTACTCCCGGCAGGGGTACTAACGCGCTTATTAAAGTTACGCTCTGAACTATATGAAACAGGAACCGGCAGACCAGAGGGTCAGGATCATCATCGCTGACGATCACCAGTTATTCAGGAACGGATTAAGACTCCTTCTCGATTCGCTTCCCGGATTCATCGTTGTTGCTGAGGCCTCTGACGGCAACAGCCTTATCAGGGTGCTCGAAAACACTCAGGCTGATATCGTGCTGATGGACATTAACATGCCCGAGATGGATGGCATCGAAGCAACCAGGAGAGTGCTGTCGGCCAACAGCAACATCAGCATCATTGCCCTTTCAATGTATGGCGAGGAAGAGTACTACTACAAGATGGTTGATGCCGGTGCGAAAGGGTTCCTGCTTAAGGATTCCGACATCAGCGAGGTCAGGGAGGCGATACTTACAGTTCTGAGGGGAGGAAGCTATTTCTCACAGGAACTGCTGTACCACGTCATCCAGAAATTCAAAACCCGGGAGACGGAGATTAAAATGGCAAATCTCTCCAAAAGGGAGAAGGAAATACTGCTTAAGATATGTGAAGGGCTGTCAAACCAGGAGATCGCCGATACTCTGTTCATAAGCAAACGGACTGTTGACAAGCATCGCGCCAACCTTCTGAGCAAAACCTCTTCGAAGAACACCGCCAGCCTGATCCTGTTTGCCATCCGCAATAAGATCATTGACATTCCCTGACCCATACACCCCCGAACGAAATGGCTGAATCCCACTCACTGGGCAAGGCAGGAGAAATGATGGCCCGCAGGCTTCTGGAGGAAAAGGGTTACCAGATAAGGGAGGAGAACTGGCGAGCGGGAAAAAAGGAGATCGACCTTATTGCCGAAAATGACAGGTTCATTGTCTTTGCCGAGGTCAAAACAAGAACATCGGGATTCCAGGTTCATCCGCGCGACGCGGTAACGGTACCCAAACAAAGGCATCTGATATTTGCTGCCGAATCATACGTCAGGAAAAACAATATCAACAAGGAGATACGTTTCGATATAATAACCATAGTGGCAGAAGGCAGGAGTTTCTCTGCCGAACATATCGAAGATGCCTTCTATCCCACACTGTGAAAGGTTACCTATAATAAGGCACGGGATAGAGGATATCAGATGTCATATCAACGATTTGCGATTTTTGATTTCTTTTGGTTATCTCCCTGCTGTCGGTACGGGATGTTGTGATGATGGGCCCGTACAATGGATATCACATCTGCTTCCCGAAACGTCTTTTACGCCTTCTACGCCTTCTACGCCTTCTACGTCTTCTACGCCTTCTACGTCTTTTTGACTTAAAACCCGAAACACGTAACAGGTAACACGTAACCCTCCTCCACTACTCCAGCGTAAGCAGGTTACAGCCCCTTATGTCGGAGTTGTCATACCTGCCGGTAATCTCAAACGACCCGTCACTGCCTATCCTGCAGAGGTCCTGCGTGGCAATGAATGAACAGGACCAGAAGTTGGCAAGGTCGATGATATTTGCTGTTCCGGAACTTCCTGGCATGTCGGTAACAGCCAGAGGATCGTTGATATCTCCTGCCATCACCCTCATCCAGGGAGGACAGCGGAAAACACCACTGCCATCGGAATATGCCTGGCTCAACAGTTCCGTCATACCATATTCGGAATGTATGGAGTCTGTTCCGAAGGCGCGGCGCAGGATAGCGTGAAGTTCCTCCCTCACCGGCTCGCGGCGCATTCCCTTCATTCCCCCTGTCTCCATGACCACCACCCTGCTCAGGTCGGGGTGTTCCCTTTCCGCCAGATCAAGCAGGGCATGGGTCACGCCGAGGAGAAGCAATCTCCTGCCTGTTTTCAGTGCTCTGACAATAGCTTCCTTCAGTTCATGCTGATCATAAAGGAAGAAACCGCTGAGGGAATGGTCAGTCTCTTTTATGAGCCTGTCGGCCATATAGACCAGCGAGGAACCCTCCCTTTCCAGGTATGAGGGTAACAGGGCAAATATTATATAACCGGAAGGCTCCCCATAGAAAAGCCGGAAAGTCCTCATGAAGCTCTCCTCGTAAAGTCTGCTGCTTAGCAGGTAATGATTCGACCTGACCGTACCCGTCGTGCCACTGCTGGTGAATACCACCTCCGGCTTCCCCTGTCCGGTCACAACCCTGTGCCGTCTGAAAAACTCAACAGGCATAAATGGCACCTGTCCGAGGATCTCAACTGAATCGCGGTCAATGCCGAGCAGATCAACAAACCGTGAGTAGAGCGGGTTATACTCCGACTGATACCTGAATACCGATAGTGCAAGAGGCTCAAAGTCCCCAGGCCTGACGTGGAATATTTCTCCCGGGTACTCCATCATCATCATGGGAATGAGGTGCTGCCGTCGGGCTGAAACACCCATTCGAACCTGCATTCGGCATAGGGAGCATCCTCTGAGTATATCTCGCTGACAGCTAAAATCCTCATCCTGGCATATCTCTCATCCCTGGTACTGAATAGCCATACCTGATTGACAGTCACCGGTCTGCCCATCTCCGACCATACATAATCTGACGGATCAATATCGTTCAGGGCATTGAATGCTGCAGAGGCCTCTGCAGCAGTACCATAACTACCCTCAAGGGCAAAGGGGGAATAGGCAAATCCGGTGTCACCGTTGAAGGAAACTGCCGTAATCAGTCCCGACACATCGGTATCAGCCCTCAAAACTATCTGGGGAAAAGGAGTCTGGTCGGTGCGTGAAAATCTGGCAGTGGTAAAATTGAATCCAACTGCGTAAAATGAAAGGTCTGAGGGCAGAATTTTACTGCTCAGGGTAACTGTCCCCCTTAGCGGAACCTCCTCCTTTCCGCAGGAAACGACAGAAAGGATGAGCATAAGTATCAATGATGCCCTTTTCACTTCAGGTTGTTAATATCCCCTTATGGCAGTTATCCCGGGAAGCTTCTTTCCCTCCAAATACTCCAGCATGGCACCTCCCCCCGTTGACACATAACTGACCCTGTCGGCAAGTCCGTTCCGGTTAATCGCCGCCACCGAGTCGCCGCCACCGATAAGACTGAAGGCTCCCTTACCGGTTGCATCTGCTATCGCCCTGGCAATCTCACTGGTTCCCCGGGAAAACTTTTCCATTTCAAAAACTCCCATAGGGCCGTTCCACAGGATTATCTCCGATTTCAGGATAACCTCCCTGAAGAGAGCCACGCTCTCCGGTCCGATATCGAGGCCCATCCACCTGTCGCCTATATTGCCGGCAGCCGTTGTTTCCACGGCAGCCTCCGCATCAAATTTGTCGCCGTTGACACTGTCTGACGGCAGGAGCATTTTTACCCCCTTTGCCTTCGCCTTCTCCATCAGTGAAAGGGCAAGGTCGAGCTTATCCTCTTCACAGAGCGATTTCCCTGTTTTGCCTCCCAGTGCCCTGATGAAGGTAAAGGCCATTCCACCACCAATGATGAGGTTATCGCAGCGTTCAAGCAGGTTTTCAATAATAAGGATCTTATCTGATACCTTGGCTCCTCCCATTATTGCAGTGAATGGTTTCCGTGAGCTCTGCAGCACCCTGTCCATTGCTTCCAGTTCACTGTTGATAAGGAAGCCGAACATCCTCCTGTCTTCAGGAAAATAATCGGCAATGACGGCTGTGGTTCCATGGGCACGGTGAGCGGTTCCGAAAGCATCGTTAACATAGATGTCGGCATACCCGGCCAGCTTTTTCGCCATCTCTTTCTGCCTTACCTTAAGCTCTGCCTTGGCAGCCTTTTTTTCCTCATCGGTTGCCGTTTCCGGCAGGATGGGCTTGCCCTCCTCCTCGGGATAGAACCGAACATTCTCGAGCATAAGGATATCCCCTGCCCTGAGTGCCGCAGCCATCCTGCCTGTTTCCGTACCGAGACAGTCGGGGGCAAAAAGCACCTTCCTGTCCAGGTGCTTCTCAAGAACCGGAAGTACCGGCTTAAGTGAGTACTTCTCTTCCGGGCCGGAAGGCCTGCCCAGATGTGACATCAGTATTACCGATCCTCCGTCGGAAATCACCTTGCGTATTGTGGGCAGGGCTCCCCTTATTCTTGTGTCGTCGGTAACTGTCAATGTCTTCTTATCAACGGGTACATTGAAATCAACCCTGATGATTGCCTTTAACCCCTTGAAATTGAAATCTTCTATCATTTTCATAACCAAAGCTTTTTATTTTTCCCCTTGCTCACTATGAGGTACAAAATTACTATAATTTTTTTACCCCTTCGACTTTTTCATAACCGGGGAAGATTGAAATTCTTAAGCATAATTTCCTATTTTTGCATAGCTTAACAAAGTCTCCATGCTCTTCAGAGATATTCCCGGTCAGAACAACATTGCGGAGCTGCTAAGGAAAACTGTTCAGGAAAACAGGGTCAGTCATGCTCAACTTTTTTCCGGAACCGAGGGATCAGCAACTCTTCCCCTGGCACTGGCCTATGCACAATACATTACCTGCACCGAACGGACAGCCGACGATGCATGTGGAAAATGTCCATCATGTGTCAAACATTCCAGGTTGATCCATCCCGACCTGCATTTTGTGTTTCCTGTCTTCAGGACAAAGAAATTCCCCGAACCCGTATGTGACAATTTCCTTCCGGAATGGAGAGCCATCAACCTTGCGACCCCATTCTTTGGGATCAGCGACTGGATTGAGGCTCTTGAGGTGGAAAATGCCCAGACTATAATATACGCGGCCGAAGCATCTGAAATAATACGCAAGCTGAGTCTCAAGACCTACGAGGCCGAGTACAAGACCATGATCATCTGGCTCCCCGAAAAAATGCATCACGCAGCCGCCAACAAGCTGCTGAAGCTGATCGAGGAACCCCCTGACCGGACTCTCTTCCTGCTTGTATCAGAGGAACCCGACAGAATATTGCCCACGATTCTGTCACGCTGCCAGATGATCAAGTTCAGGGGAGCTGACCCGGGGGCTATTGCCGGTTACATAGCAGCTGCCTTTCCGGTTGGTGCTGCCAGGGCAAACGAAATAGCACATGTGTCGGACGGGAACCTCGTCAGGGCTATAAAACTTGCCTCCGGCAGGGAGGAGGAGAAAGAAAACCTCAACAATTTCCGCCTGCTGATGAGGCATGCCTGGAAGCGAGATATCCCAGCCCTGATAGATTGGTCGGAAAATATCGCATCAACAGGCAGGGAATCGCAGAAGGATTTTCTCGGTTACTGCCTTGAGCTGGTAAGGGGAAATTTCATTATGAACCGCTCCGACAAACACTCATTGCTTACCTCCATGACAGAAGCAGAAACTAAATTTTCATCCAGCTTCAACCCTTTTGTCAACGAGAGGAACATTGAAAAGCTGAATCATGAGTTCAACACGGCGTTTTACCACATAGAATCCAACGGAAATGCCAGAATGATATTCCTCGATCTCGCCCTGCAGGTTACCATGGTTATCAGGTCCTGATTTTGAAATTAGGCATTTAATGTCTTATTTTGCGATAGCTTTCAAATCAAAATATTACCAGTAACCCGGGCCGGCACAAAACGGAAGAGGAACACCAGGGATGAAGAAACAGGCCGGCCGGAAAGGTTGCTTTATTTCGTCACTATGAATGAACATGATGAATTGCAGGGAGGATCACAGGAAGAGATACACCTGCCCGATATAATATACAGGAACGGACTAAACAAACTTGATTCCTACAACTGGCTCAGCGACCTGAACATATGTCCCGGGAAGGAGGAGATAGTTGAGGTCCGATTCAAGAATACCCGTAAAGGAATATACAGGAATGTCAATAACCTCAGGCTGGAAACAGGCGACATTGTAGCCGTAGAGGCCTCACCAGGTCATGACATAGGAAGGGTTTCAATGACAGGGCCCCTGGTAAGGGAGCTGATGAAGAAGCTCAGAACAATTCCCCCTGCGGAAGAAATTCGAAAAGTCTACAGGAAGGCAAAGCCCGCCGACATAATTAAATGGGAAGAGGCAAAGAGTCTTGAGGAACCAACAATGCTCAGGTCGCGACAGATAGCTGAGGAGTTGAAACTCAACATGAAGATCGGGGATGTTGAATACCAGGGAGACAAGACTAAGGCAATCTTCTATTATATTGCCGATGATAGAGTTGACTTCCGGCAACTTATACGTGTGCTGGCCGATGAATTCAGAATCAGGATAGAGATGAGGCAGATAGGTGCCCGGCAGGAAGCAGGCAGAATCGGCGGCATTGGGTCCTGCGGAAGGGAGCTATGCTGTGCCACACACATCACATGCTTTGCATCGGTCACCACATCGCATGCACGTTACCAGGATATATCTCTTAATCCTCAGAAACTTGCGGGGCAGTGCGGAAAGCTGAAATGCTGCCTGAGCTATGAGGTTGATTGCTATCTCGATGCCCAGAAGGGTTTCCCGCCCAGGGAGATCCCCCTTGAAACCGATGAAGGAACCTTCTATTTTCAGAAAATGGAGGTACACAAAGGCATCTACTGGTACTCACAGGACCAGCATTGCTCGGTTAACCTTACCGCTCTGCCCGTGGAGCGCGTCAAGGTCGTCAGGGAGATGAACCGTAAAGGCACTAAGCCCCAGAAACTCACCGAAGTTACTGAATCAGCAGCTCCGGCAAAGCCGGAAATAAGCACGACAAATGACGACAGTATTACCCGCTTCGACGACAAGGAACACAAAAAGGGTATGAAGCACAGAAATAAAAGAAAGTTCAGGAAACCGGATGGCAACAGGAACAGGAACAATTAAACTGACTTTGATTTTGGCCCTGGTGGCTTTCCTGGTGTCATGCCGGCAAAACATCACATTTACAGGCCAGGTAAATTTCGGTCCTGAGGGATGGAGCAAAAATGCCCCGGCCCGGTTCACGACAGAGATCACTGATACCACCTCGGCATCGTCGGTGAAGATCATCCTGAGAACGGGATCCGACTATCCCTTCAGAAACATTTACCTGTTTGTAACCACCCATGCCCCAGGTGGATTTACAATGACCGACACCCTTGAATATATGATCGCCGACGCGAAAGGAAACCGTTACGGCAAGGGAACAGGCGACATAAGGGAACTTCGCCTTAACTACAGGACCAATGTGTTTTTTCCGGCTTCGGGACTATTTGTTTTTGAGATAGAACAAGCCATGCGCACAGAACCACTGAAGGGGGTATATGACATCGGACTGAGGATAGAACGGGAATCAGGCAACAAGAGATAATAGTGGGAAAGGACAAGCTTAAGAGATGGGCCGAGATCGAAACCTTCGGCTTCGTTATTCAGCCCCGGTTCAATGAGGTTTTCGGAAAAGATTATATCCTTAAGGGTAATTGGAGAAGAGATCACTTTCACAATGACCAGCCCATTGTACTGGAGTTGGGGTGCGGAAAGGGAGAGTATACCACCGGAATGGCAATGATGTTCCCCGAAAAGAATTTCATCGGTATTGACATTAAAGGGGCCAGGATGTGGAGGGGAGCAAAGACCGCCCATGAGCATGACCTGAAAAATGTTGCCTTCCTGCGAACACGTATCGAATTCATCAGGTCATTCTTTGGAAAAGATGAGGTTGACGAGCTCTGGATCACTTTCCCCGACCCGCAACCGAAAAGAAGAAGGGAAAAGAAAAGGCTCACCAGCCCTCTCTTCCTGAATGCATACAGGCAGTTCCTGCGTCCGGGAGGCAAGGTTCACCTCAAAACCGACAGCCAGGAAATGTATGACTACACAATGAGGGTCATAAGACATAACTGCCTGAACATCTGTGCCGCTACGGAGAACCTGTATGAGAGCGACCTCGATGAAGAGATTCTTGCCATAAAAACCCATTATGAAAAAATCTTCCTTGCCAGGGGAATCCTCATTACCTATATACAATTTGAACTCAACAATGAACTTCAGCCCGACCTCCCGGAAGCGGATCAGTAAAGATGAAAGTTTCTTTGAACGCGTCTATGAAGTAACCGCCCTCATACCCTACGGCCGGGTAACCTCATATGGCGCCATAGCCAGGTATCTTGGCTCGGGCCGCTCGGCAAGGATGGTGGGATGGGCCCTTAACGGTTCACATACTCTCCCCGGGTTCCTGCCTGCCCACAGGGTAGTAAACAAAAACGGTCTCCTTACAGGCAAACATCATTTCGGAACACCGAACCTGATGAAGGAACTGCTCGAAAATGAGGGACTGATAATCGAGGAGGACACCATCATCAATTTCCGGGAGAGATTCTGGGACCCGGTCAGAGAACTTCCGGTCTGACGGAAAAGTTAACGACCGTAACCCGGTTCTGCCCCTGGCGTCTCACAACGGTGAATTATTCTGCTGTTTCATTTTTGAAAAAATACACTACTTTTGTCAATTATTTGTATTTGATTTAAATTAAAATTAGTTACCCGTTATGTCAGTATACAGTGAAGAAAGAATTATTGAAGCCCTGAGGGGAGTGATTCATCCCGAGACCGGAAAGGATATTGTATCAATGGGAATGGTGGCCTCCGTCACCTCCGGCTCAGAAGGGATAACAGTGGTACTTGCACCCGAGAAGTCGAACGACCCCATCATTAACAGCCTGAGAAGCTCATGTGTGAAGGTCCTGAAGGAAAAACTGGGTCCTGAAGTCCCTATCTCCGACATTAAAGTTGCACCGAAGATGATGGTCGAAAAAAAGGAATCCGCCAGGAAGAAACATGATGATACCCTGCCTGGAGTTGCAAATATTATAGCAGTTTCTTCGGGAAAGGGAGGAGTAGGCAAGAGCACTATTGCGGTAAACCTTTCTGTTGCCCTCGCCAGGCTGGGTTACCGCACCGGACTGCTCGACGCAGATATTTTCGGGCCGTCGGTTCCGCTGATGTTCGATGCCGGTTCATACAAGCCTCAGGTAGAACGTGCCAACGGCACCGATATGATCATCCCCATGGAAAAATATGGCGTGAAGGTACTGTCAATAGGCTTCTTCGTTGACCCTTCCGACGCCGTGGTGTGGAGAGGGCCCATGGCCTCAAACTTCCTTAAGCAGCTTATACATCAGGGAGCCTGGGGTGATCTCGATTACCTGGTTATTGACCTGCCTCCCGGGACAAGCGATATTCACCTGACCCTCGTACAGGAGGTGGCAGTGACAGGTGCAATAGTGGTTACAACTCCCCAGGAGGTTGCACTTGCCGATGCAGTAAAGGGTATTGCCATGTTCAGGAGCGAGAAGATCAATGTCCCGGTAATTGGTCTTGTTGAAAATATGTCGTGGTTCACCCCAGCGGAGTTGCCTGAAAACAAATACTATATCTTCGGCAGTGAAGGAGGGAAAAAGCTTGCTGCCAAGTCGGGTGTCAGACTGCTCGGGCAGATACCGGTGGTTCAGTCGATATGCGAAGGAAGCGACAAGGGGATACCCGCTGCCCTGGAAGACAGCACCACGGGGTCGGCATTTATGTCGCTTGCGTCTGCAGTGGTTGATGCTACAGACGACAGAAACAGTTCATCGGAACCAACAAAGAGAGTAATCATTAAATAAAATACTATGCCAGACAATCTCAAAGAAAGAGTTATAAAGGCCCTGAATGGTGTCAGACCCTACCTGCAGTCAGACGGAGGCGATATTGAACTCGTGGAGATAACTCCTGAAAATATTGTTAAAATAAGGCTGACCGGAGCATGTCACGGATGCCCTTACAGCATGATGACCCTCAAGGCAGGCGTTGAGAAGGCTCTGATGAGAGAAGTCCCTGAAATCAGGGAGGTGGTTTCCGTAAGCTGACAGAGAGCTCAACTTTTATTACCTTTGCCATACTACAGACGCCTTTCGGCAGTTCTTAGTTAAAAATGGGCCTTTGAGCTTGTTCAGGCATTTATATGGTTTCATAGTCTGCCTGGTTCTCCTGTTCCTCTCCTCCGGCTGTTCGGTGGAGAAAAATACAGGAGCATCGAGGTTTTACCACGGTCTGACCGCCAGGTACAATATCTATTTCAACGGCCTTGAAAGCTACAGGGAAGGGGTTGACAAAGTCAGCAGCGGCCATGTCGACGATTTCGGAGACCTGCTGTATGTGTTTGAATACAGCAACGCTGCCTCCTCTCAACTTGGTGCCGCCGATATGGAGAGAGCCGTTCAGAAGGTATCGAAGCTCATCACATTAAAGTCGATAACCGCACGTCCCGAAAAGAAGGATAACCAGCCCCTCCGCGACGAGGACTTCTATAACATGAAGGAATACAACCGCTGGGTTGATGACAGTTATCTGCTGATGGCCAAGGCACGATTCTACCAGCGCGACTTTGAGCAGGCCAGGGCAACAATCGTCTTCAACAATGACAACACCACCGACCGGGATATTAAGACTGAGGGGTCGATATGGCTGTCGAGAATACATGCAGAAACAGGTAACTACAATGAAGCTCTCAGGGTGCTGACGGAAACCGGAAATGTTGAGGAGATGCCTGTCTCGCTTCGTGCCATGTATCACACCACCCACGCCGACATTCTGTTGCGGCAGAAGCGACTTGAGGAGGCGATAATCCCTATTGAAAAAGCCATAGAGACCACCCGGGGAAAGCGTCAGAAATACCGGCTCACCTTCCTCCTTGGCCAGGTCTGCGGAGAAACCGGCAAGCCTGAAATAGCAATCAATGCCTTCAGTAATGTCATCAAAATGCGCCCCCCCTACGAGGTGGAATTTAATGCCCGTATCGGGATGGCAACCGTATTCGATGCATCGGCCGGCAACTCTGAAAAGATAAGGGGGAGTCTGCTTGCAATGACAAAGGATGAAAAAAACCGGGAGTATCTCGACCAGGTATATTATGCCCTTGGCCGGCTTTCCGAGAATGAAGGCAACACCGATGAAGCCATTTCATATTTCAGGCAGGCAGCCCGGTCGCAAGGAAGCAATACCAACGGAAGGGGCAGGGCATGCCTTGCGCTGGCTGATCATTATTTCGACATACCCGACTACCTGAACGCCAGAACCTATTATGACAGTGCCCTCTTCTTCCTCGACAGGCAATACCCCGATTATGAGTCCATAAGGTCGCGATCTATGAACCTTGGTGAACTCGTTACCCATCTCGAGATCATCAGAACCGAGGACAGCCTGCGGCGTGTTGCCGCCATGAACGACCGCGACAGGTCTGTTCTTATTGCAGGAATAATAGAAAAGGTGACGGAGGAAGAGAGACTGATGGCCAACGAAGAAAGGACATCGGACATGTACAACCTGGGACAGTTCTACGAAAATGAACGAAGATTCCGCGAAAACATTGAACAGGAGGGGCAGTGGTATTTCTACAACCAGGCAGCTCTCACATTCGGTCGTACCGAATTCAGGAGAAGATGGGGAGACAGGCAGCTTGAGGATAACTGGAGAAGGCAGAACAAAAGGATAGTACAAACTGACCGACTCCCCGATGAAGAGGCCGCAAGCGTTGCCGACAGTCTGCCCCGGCCCGATGACCCGAAAAATCCTCAGTTCTACCTGAAGAACCTGCCCTTGAATGACTCACTCCTGGCTATTTCCAGGGAGAAAACCGTCAATGCCCTTTTTGCCGCCGGCTCTGTTTATGCAGATAAGTTCACTGACATTCCGAGAGCCTCCGAATCATGGCACGACCTCATCTCCAGGTTTGGCGATCACCGGCTGGTGCCTCAGACCTGGTATCAGCTCTACCTCCTCTACCACGAAAATGACCCCATACGGGCTGAAACATACCGGCAGAACCTGCTCTCAGGCTACCCCGACTCCGACTTTTCTCTGATATTGACCGACCCCGACTATTTCAGAAAAATGCGGGAAGCAGAGCTGCTAACCGACAGAATGTACGAGAGGGCATATGAGCTTTTCATTGGCGGGAACCTGGAACAGGCACGCTTAATGTGCGACGATATAGCAGCAGCAACTCCCGATCATCCTCTGATACCCAAGGTAAAACTGTTGCGGTCGCTGACCCTTGCCGGAACGGGAAATGAAAGAGAGTACCGTGAAAGTCTTTCCGCCCTTATTAAGAACCACCCCTCCACCCCTGAAGCAGCCAGGGCATCAGAACTGATGGCTTCACTCGACAGGGAGATGCCTGAACTGAGAGTCGAGGAGGACAGACAGATAGCGGCAGAGATATACCTCTTTGATCCGGAGAAACCCCACCTGTTCGTCCTGCTCATCGAAAACCCCACATTCAATATCAACCAGGCTACCTTCGATGTCATCAACTTCAATATCGACAACTACCCCAACCGGAACCTCAGGGCTGAGGGATCACTGGTTGACAACAAGTTTATAACCGTGACCGTCAGCAGTTTCACGTCTGCCAACGATGCCATGGAATACTACGCCTCCTTCAACCCGCTGACCCTGATAAGGAACAGTTCACCGGCTACCACAAAAACATTCGTTATTTCAACCGAAAACATGGAGACTCTCCTGAAAGACATGGATCCGGCCCGGTACCTTGTTTTCTTCAGGGAAAAATATCTCGAAGGAAATGAGCAGGCAAAGTGAGCCAACAGCCAGGCAGATCCGCATATTGTGGATCGATGATGAGATTGAGGTGCTGAAGCCACACATTCTCTATCTCAGCGACAGGGGTTATGAAATCGATACCTGCACCAATGGCAACGATGCCATCGATATGGTAAAAACCCGCAACTACGACCTGATATTTCTTGATGAACATATGCCCGGACTCAGCGGCATTGAGACACTTTCCCTGATAAGACAGAGCAGGCCCGACATACCGGTAATAATGATTACCCGCAGCGAGGAGGAGAAAATAATGGATGCAGCAATCGGATCGGAGATAGCCGATTACCTGATCAAACCGGTTAAGCCTGCCCAGATAATCCTTGCCATAAGGAAGAATACGGAACAGAAAAGACTGGTTACGGAGAAGACAGCAACAGGTTACCTCGCAGCATTCGGATCAATCGGATCACTTATTGCCACGGCCGCCGGCATCGAAGAATGGTATGAGGTATACCGAAGGCTTGTTTTCTGGCAGACTGAACTAAGGAAATCTTCTGATCCCGGACTGAGGCAGGTGCTTGACGCCCAGATAGCAGATGCCAACAAAGGTTATTCACGGTTCGTCATTTCAAACTATCTTAAATGGACAGGAAGCAATCCATCAGAGAAGCCTCTGATGTCACCTTCGGTGCTGGAGAAAAGGGTATTCCCTCTTATCGACGGCAGGAATCCGCTTTTCCTTATCGTCATCGACAATTTACGTTATGACCAGTGGAAAAGCATATCACCGATAGTAAGTGAATATTACCGGATCGCCTCGGAGGACTTCTATACGAGCATCCTTCCCACAGCTACGCAGTATTCGAGAAATGCTCTTTTCTCGGGTCTCATGCCGCTGTCTATCAGGGATATGATGCCCACCCTCTGGAAAGATGATGACGATGAGGAGGGTAAGAACAATTTCGAAGACAAGCTACTCGAAAGGTTGCTGGCTCGGTCAGGCTTATCCCTGAAATGGAGCTACGCGAAACTGATTAACAACCAGGAGGCCAGAAAATTCAATGAGAAGTACAGGAGTTTCTTGCAGCATGACCTGGTGGCTCTGGTTTACAATTCGGTAGACATGCTTTCCCATTCACGTACCGACGTTGAGGTTATGAAGGAACTTGCAGCCGATGACGAGGCATATTGTTCGGTGACGACATCGTGGTTTATACATTCCCCGCTGTCCGATCTGCTGAGACAACTGTCTGATGAAGGTGTCAGGGTAGTGATAACGACCGACCATGGCAACGTACGTGTAAAGAATCCACTCAAAATTGTCGGAGACCGGTCAACCTCGGCTAACCTGAGATATAAGCTGGGCCGCAACCTGGCATATAACCCGAAGGAGGTTTTTGAGATCCCCAATCCGCGAAGTGCAGGCCTCCCCTCCCCGAATATCAGTTCAAAATTCATTTTTGCCACAGGCCACGATTATCTCGTTTACCAGAATAACTTCAACCACTTTGCCGCGCACTACCGCGACACCATTCAGCATGGTGGCATATCGCTTCACGAGATGGTCTGCCCCATTATCACACTTGAACCGCCTCAATGATTTTGATATATTTGCGGCCATGAAACGAATATGAAGGCAGGGAATCACAGTTTACCGGACACATGATAATCCTTCAGCTTTCAGGGCAAAATTCATAACCTATGAAGATGGTCGTCAGCAAACCCTCAATGCTTGCGGAAGCCGCCTCGCAGCTCCTCGGTGAACACAGGGGCTCACGCATATTTGCGCTTTACGGGGAACTGGGGGCAGGAAAGACCACCTTCATCAAGGAGTTATGCAGGGTACTGGGCTGCTCCGGTCCGGTTGTCAGCCCGACATTTACCCTTATCAATGAATATCTGCGCCCCGACGGAGAACAGGTGTTCCATTTCGATTTTTACCGCATCGAAAAGCTGAGTGAAGCATACGATTTCGGCATCGAGGAATACCTGACCGGGGATTATTTCTGTTTCCTTGAATGGCCGGAAAAGGTTGAGTCCATACTCCCCGCCGATACGGTAAAAGTAAAGATAACCGTTAATCCTGACGGCTCCCGTACAGTTGAAACCTGAGGACTCTTTTGCCCTGTTAAGTCCAAATTTGTTTAACTTTGAGGACATACACATCATAAACTGAATCCCAGCCATGGATGAGAAAGAGACCGGAAGCCGGCTAAATATAGGAAACACAGCCTTCATGCCAAGGGAGGAGCTGCTGGAGATCAAACAGAAGACCAGGAAGATAAGGATCGGAATCCCCCTGGAATCGGAAAGCGGAGAGAAAAGAGTGGCTCTCACCCCCGAAGCCGTCAACCTGCTTGTAGATAACGGCAATGAGGTTATTTTGCAGAAAGGTGCCGGCATCGGCTCCAAATATGCCGATACCGACTACAGTGAACATGGCACCCGGATAGTCACATCCGCCTCTGAAGTATTTGATGCCGACGTGGTGATAAAGGTGGCACCCTTCAACGAAGAGGAGGCGGGTCTTACCCGGTCGAACCAGATAGTGATGTCCTACCTTAACGTCCTGAAACTTAACGAAGAAACCCTGACCAACCTGATCAGGAAGAAGGTGACAGCCTTCTCCTTCGAACGGATAATGGACAAGGATGGCATGATGCCCGTCATCGAATCGATGAGCGAGATAAGCGGCATCACATCGGTGCTTATAGCCTCAGAGCACCTCTCCAGCATGCATGGCGGCAAGGGGATAATGCTCGGGGGTATTACAGGGATCACCCCCACCGATGTGGTCATAATAGGTGCAAACACCGCCGGCGAGTATGCCGCAAGGGCTGCCCTTGGCCTTGGAGCGAGGGTCAAGGTGTTCGACAACTCGGTCAACAAACTGCGTCGTTTTCAGAACCTGGTGGGCCAGAGGCTTGAAACATCGGTATTCCATCCGCAGGTCCTGGTCAAATCGCTGAAATCGGCCGATGTGCTTATCGGTGCAATAGAGCTGGAAGACCTGAGGCCATGGTACTACATTTCTGAGGATATGATAATGATGATGAAAAAGGGATCGGTCGTCATTGACCTCAGCATCGACCGCGGAGGATGCATTGAGACAACCGAGTGCCGTGAGATGCAGGATCCGGTCTATGAGAAGCATGGTGTCATTCATTTCTCTGCCTGGAACCTTCCCTCGAGGGTAGCCCGAACGGCAACCATAGCCCTGAGCAATATCTTCACCCCCATGCTCCAGCACCTTGCCGATTCGGGGGGCATCACTCCCCTGCTGAAAAACAACAATGGCCTCAGGCACGGAGTGTATCTCTACAACGGTATTTTAACAAACGAAACCCTCGGACAAAAGTTCGGGATACTGTCGAAAGATATTGACCTGTTGCTGGCAGCTTTCTGATCTACAGGTATTTCAGTTCCGCCACCCCTTCAGTATAGGTAAGACTGGCTCGCCTGCCCAGCCATAAAGACATATTGTCGCTGTCATGCCCGGCAGGAAAATCAAGATATACGGGATATCCGAATCGCCCGGCGATGTCGGTTATTATCTCACCGAACTCCTTCCCGTAGGGTATTTTACCGTCCTGCATGCCGGTGAAGCTTCCCGCCAGCAACGCAGACAGGTTGTCGAGCATGCCTGAAATTCTCAGCGAGCTGAGCATCCTGTCGAGACTGTAATGGTACTCTCCGGTATCCTCAATAAAGAGTATCCTGCCTTCGGTAGCTGGCCTGCCGATTGTACCGGCAAGGCTGTACAGGAGGGAGAGGTTGCCCCCGGTAATCACTCCCGTCGCCGTGGAGGGGTTGCAAACCCTGGCGTTCCATCTGTACTCCTGACCCCATCCGAAAAGAAGATTCCGCAGTGAAGAGAGGGTGCGTTCGCTCTTTTCCGGGTCGCTGAAATAGGCCGGCATCTCCCCGTGAACCGTTGCAATGCCGAAAAGAGTGTTGACCCACAGGTGGAGTAGGGTTACATCGCTGAAGCCCACAATCCATTTCGGTGAAGCGAGAAAGCCCGTGAAATCGATCCTGTCAATTACGCGGCTTAGTCCGTAGCCTCCGCGTGAACAGAACAGGGCTCTTACCTCGCTGTCGTCGAGGGCCTGTTGCAGGTCTTCCAGCCTCTCCTCATCGGTTCCGGCAAAGATGCCGTTCCTTGCCAGAAGGTGCCTGCCACCGACTGCCTTAAGTCCCCATCCTTCTATTATACCCATCGCTTTCATCACCGGTTCCGGTTCCGCCACCCCCGAGGGAGACACCACTGCTACTTTATCGCCCCTTTTCAGGAAAGGCGGCATCACGGTTTCTTCGATCATCTGTCAGTAATTCAGGAGGCCGGTTCATCCGGCTGCCAAACTGTAAATTTATTATCTTTGCTCAGATTTTTTACCTCCTGACAATATTTTAGTGAATATGAGCAACTTCAAGCGTGTTCTGGTTACATCAGCCCTCCCCTACGCCAACGGACCCATACACATCGGGCACCTGGCAGGCGTTTATGTCCCTTCCGATATCTATACCAGGTACCTGAGGCTGAAGGGCACCGACGTTATTTCAATCTGCGGTTCCGATGAACATGGTGTGCCGATAACACTGAAAGCCCGCAGGGAGGGAGTAACCCCACAGGAGGTTGTTGACCGCTACCATGCCATCAACAAGAAGGCGTTTGAGGATTTCGGTATCGCCTTCGACATTTACTCAAGAACCTCAAACAAAATCCACCATGAGACAGCGTCAGAATTCTTCAGGAAGCTGTATGACAAGGGGGAGTTCGTGGAAAAGACCTCCATGCAGTACTATGATGAGGAGGCATCCTGCTTTCTTGCCGACAGGTATATTACCGGAACCTGCCCCCACTGCGGCAACGAGAACGCCTATGGCGACCAGTGCGAGAAATGCGGTACCTCACTCAGCCCCAATGATCTGATTAACCCACGCTCAACGATAAGCGGCGGCAAGCCGGTGCTGCGTGAAACCCTCCACTGGTTCCTGCCACTCGACAGGTATGAACCATGGCTCAGGCAGTGGATACTGGAGGAACACAAGGAGTGGAAAGCCAACGTGTACGGACAGTGCAAATCGTGGATCGACCAGGGCCTTCAGCCCAGGGCAGTAAGCCGCGACCTCGACTGGGGTGTACCGGTGCCGGTAGAGGGAGCCGGAGGCAAGGTTCTTTACGTATGGTTCGATGCCCCGATAGGTTACATATCGGCCACCAGGGAGCTGACTCCCGACTGGGAAAAGTACTGGAAAGATCCAGAAACGAGGATGATCCACTTCATCGGGAAAGATAACATCGTCTTTCACTGCATCATCTTTCCCGCGATGCTTAAAGCCGAGGGAAGCTACATCCTTCCCGACAACGTGCCTGCTAACGAGTTTCTGAACCTCGAGAATGACAAGATATCCACATCACGTAACTGGGCAGTATGGCTGCATGAATATCTCGAGGATTTCCCCGGCAAGCAGGATGTACTGAGGTATGCACTCTGTGCCAGCATGCCGGAGTCCAAGGACAACGACTTCACCTGGAAGGAGTTTCAGGCAAGAAACAATAATGAGCTTGTCGCCATCCTGGGTAACTTCATTAACCGCACCCTGGTGCTCACATCAAAATATTACGACAGCGTAGTACCTGCTCCCGGCACGATCGAGCCTTACGACCGCGAGGTCCTCGACTCCGTTCCCCGGTACCGGGTAGCCACCGAAACAGCACTCGAAAATTTCAGGTTCCGTGAAGCGCTTAAGGAGGCCATGAACCTGGCACGCCTCGGCAACAAGTACCTGGCCGATACGGAACCCTGGAAACTGATCAAAACCGACCCTGAAAGGGTTAAGACCATCATAAATGTATCACTGCAGATTACCGCAGGCCTTTCCATGCTCCTCGAACCATTCATACCCTTTTCAATGGACAGGCTCAGGGAGTGGCTTAAAACGGAAAAGGCAACATGGGACGATGCAGGACGTAACGACCTGTTGAAACCCGGCCACAGAATAGAGAACCCGGGACTCCTGTTTGAGAAAATTGAAGACGAACAGATCGAAAGACAAATAGCTAAACTCATGATGACGAAGAAGGAAAACGAAGCCATGGCTGCAGTGGCAATCCCCGAAAAAGAGACGGTCAGTTTTGACGAGTTCACCAGGGTAGATATGCGCATTGCAACCATCCTCGAAGCTGAGAAGGTGCCTAAAACGACAAAACTAATGAAGCTTAAGGTCGATACGGGGATCGACGTCCGGACAATTGTATCGGGCATTGCGGAATACTACACAACCGATCAGCTCGTCGGCAGGCAGGTCTCCGTCATCGTAAACCTTGAGTCCAGGAAAATAAAGGGTATTGAGTCGAAGGGGATGATCTTGCTGGCTGAAGAGAGCGACGGGAGCCTGATTTTTGTTTCACCCGACAGAAAAACCCGGAACGGCAGCGTAATACGCTGACAGATTGTCGGTTAAATCCACTGGCTGGTAGTTTGCCCTGCGCCGGGCGGGCTCTGTGGGAGGTTACCGAAGGCCGATACAGGAAGCCCTATATCTCAGATCCCTTTCACTTCCTGAGAATCCACAGACCTTCCACCGAGGGAGCCAGTCTCCGCATTTCGGCAGAGGCCGTCTCAATGTCGGCAAAGCCCATGGCAGCAACCCTTGTGAATCCGTTTGGTGCTTCAAGAAGTTCGGGGGTATACCCCATTGTTTTGAGTCTGCCGGCCATGGCAGCTGCATTATCTGCCGACTTGAAACTGCCGGCTATGACATAGAAGTTCACCTGCATGGTTTCAGGTTCAGCACTCGTGGTTTCAGAGGCCTCTGTGACTGTAACTTCAGGAACCGTCGTTTCGGGCTGAGTCACCGCCGGTACTTCACCGGTAACCGTTCCTGTACCAATGACCTGTTGAACCTCCGGCAGGGAAGACTGCTCAATAGCGGCCCTGTTATGTTCAAACTCAGCCTTTGCAAGGGGATTCATGGAACTCCTTTCAAGCCTTGTGCCAAATATGTCTGTCTTAAGCGGGACCGCAACAAGGGCAATCAGTACCGGTATGGCAACGGCAGCCCTCACCAACAGCCTGCTCAGGGGGATATGCGAAGGAGAGGCCTCATGCTTCACTTTCATCACCCTCTTCCTGACATCATACCCTGAAACCGGCTCACAACGTATGGGTTCCAGGCCGTATGAACCCGGGTTGTAGTTGGCATTTACATCGGGTTCAAACTGAATGCTACCCTCCCTGTTAGTACGGAACAGGCCTATAAGATCAAACGCCACCTCCTCGCCCTTCGACAGCCTTCTTCTAAGGTCGGCAGCAAACTGCCCAATCATGTCCATAGCCTCCTGGTAGCCGATCTCCTTATCCCTGCTTATGGTTCCGGCAAGCAATCCGTCGTTATGGGTGAGGTTCCTGTTGAAACTTACGCGCCGGGCGGGGGGGAAAAACATACCCGAGCTTTTGTCTATTGTGGCAGGCACATAGTTGAGAATAAACCCTCCGAAACCGGGAATTATCACACAATCGTGACTGAAGAGCAGGCTCCTTATGGCAATTTCGACAAAGCTGTTCATACTTCCTGGTGGTTAATGCAAATTTAATCAAATTACCGGTTTCATGATACGGCCGGGGCAAAAAGTCAAAATATATTATCTTCGTAACCTGAAACTATCAAGTCAAAGATGAAAGACATACAGATGGTTGACCTGCGACAACAGTATGAAAGGCTGAAGTCAGATATTGATGCCGCCATACATGATGTCATCAGGTCGGCTGCTTTTATCAGGGGGCCCGAAGTGGAGCTGTTCGAGAAGGAGCTGGCAGCCTACATGGGTGTCAGGCATGTGGTTTCGTGTGCAAACGGAACTGATGCCCTGCAGGTTGCCATGATGGCCCTCGGACTGAAACCGGGCGACGAGGTGATAACAACCAATTTTACCTTTATAGCAACCGTTGAGGTGATAGCCCTTCTGGGTCTCACCCCTGTGCTTGCCGACCCCTGTCCCTCCTCATTCAACATCACTCCCGACGCCATTGAAAAAGCCATAACCCCACGGACGAAAGCCATTGTGCCCGTCCACCTCTTCGGCCAGTGCTGCGACATGGAGGGCATCATGGATGTGGCACGCAGGCATGGACTGAAGGTTATCGAGGACACGGCACAATCGACCGGCACCACCTTCAGGTACCGCGACGGCAGGGAGGCTAAGGCCGGAACCATAGGCGACACGGGTTGCACATCGTTCTTTCCCTCAAAGAACCTGGGCTGCTGGGGTGACGGCGGAGCCATATATACCAACGATGATGCCCTGGCTGCGAAGATGCGCAGCATAACCAACCATGGCATGCGCGTAAGGTATTACCACGATGATGTAGGCATCAACTCGAGGCTCGACACCATCCAGGCTGCCATCCTGAGGGTTAAGCTCAGGCATCTCGATGAATTCAACAGCGCCAGGAGAAGGGCTGCCGAATTCTACAACGCGGCATTCAGGAGCCTGCCGGCCGTCATCACACCTGGCACCGTAAGCTGGTCAGACCACATCTATCACCAGTACACCCTCAGGATTACCGACGGACGCAGAGATGAACTGAAGGCAGCTCTCCTCGGAGCAGGAATACCCTCTATGATCTATTACCCTGTTCCCCTCAGCAGGCAGAAAGCCTACGAAGGATATGGCTTTTCTTCAGACAGTTACCCGGTAACCGACATGCTGGCACGCGAGGTTCTCTCCCTGCCGATGCACAGCGAACTGAAGGAGGAACATCTGCGTCACATAGCCGGCACCCTTATCAATTTCTTTAAATGAACCTATATGGGAAAGGAGTATTTCGCACACGAAACCGCGGTCATCGATGATGGCTGCACAATCGGCAGGGGGACAAAAATATGGCATTTCTCGCATATCATGTCAGGATGCGTCATTGGAGACAACTGCAACATAGGGCAAAATGTGGTTGTATCCCCGGGTGTCACCCTGGGCAGGAATGTCAAGGTTCAGAACAACGTATCAATCTATACAGGCGTCACCTGTGAGGATGATGTTTTCCTGGGCCCCTCAATGGTATTCACCAATATCATTAATCCACGCAGTTCGGTTGTACGGCGCGACAGCTATGTGCCCACGCCTGTGAGGCACGGAGCAACCATCGGGGCAAATGCAACCATCATCTGCGGCAACGAAATAGGGGCCTGGTCACTTGTCGGTGCGGGAGCCGTGGTAACGCATCCCGTGAAACCCTACGCCCTGGTAACAGGCAATCCGGCCCGCCAGCGGGGATGGGTAAGTGAATACGGACACAGGCTGAGTTTCGACGCCGGCGGCCTTGCCCAATGCCCCGAAAGCGGTGACAAATACAGGCTGCAAAACGAATCGGTATCTAAAATAATTGACTAATTTTACACCTCTTCTTCATTTTTGTCTGAATGAATCAGGAACCCAGGAATTTCGGACTGATAGGCGTGGCGGGATACATAGCCGTCAGGCATCTCAGGGCAATAAAGGAGACAGGTAACCTTCTCCTTGCCAGCCTCGACAGGTTTGACTCCGTCGGTATCATCGACAGCTTCTTCCCCGAAAGTGACTTTTTCGTGGAGTTCGAAAGGTATGACAGGCACTTTGAAAAACTCAAGAGAAACGGCATAAAGGTAGATTATGTCAGCATCTGCTCTCCCAACTACCTCCACGACGCCCATATCAGGTTTTCGCTGCGGCACAAGGCCGATGCAATATGCGAAAAGCCGGTGGTTCTTAATCCATGGAACATCGACGCACTGCAGGAGATAGAGAAAGAGACCGGCAGGAGGGTTTACACAATACTGCAATTGCGTCACCACCCCGAGATCATCAAGCTACGTGAAAGAATACTGAAAAGCCCCCGCGACAAGGTGTACAACATCGACCTCACCTACATAACCGGACGCGGCAACTGGTACTATATATCATGGAAGGGCGACATCCAGAAATCGGGTGGCGTGGCCACCAACATTGGTGTCCACTTCTTCGACATGCTCGGATGGATATTCGGCAAGACAGTCCTCAACAGGGTTCACATGCTTGAGCACAACAAGGCCGCAGGCTACATGGAACTCGATAATGCAAGGATAAGGTGGTTCCTGAGCCTCGACCTCAACGATCTTCCGCAACCCGAAAAGGAAGCCGGTAAAAGAACTTACAGGTCGGTGTCGGTCGATGGTGAGGAATTTGAATTCAGCGACGGATTCACCGAACTTCACACTATTACCTACAGGGAGATACTTTCAGGCAGGGGATACGGGCTGGAGGACTCAAGGCAGTCGGTTGAAACCGTCTACGCCATCCGCAACTCCCGGCCATCACCCATAAAGGGCGAATATCACCCATTTATAAAGAAATTTGCAAAATGATAGACAAACTGCTTTCGGGGGAAACCCGGCTTTCTGTTACGGGACTTGGTTATGTGGGGCTCCCCATAGCCCTCGGTTTCGCAAAAAAAATAAAGGTCACCGGCTTCGATATCCGTCCCGACAGGATTGAAATGATGAAGAGGGGCATCGACCCCAGCAATGAGCTTTCTGCCTCCGAATTTGAGGGAGCCGACATTCTTTTCACAACCAATCCCGAAGACCTGCGTCAGGCTTCCTTCCACATAATAGCGGTTCCCACACCCACAACACAGAATAACCTCCCCGATCTCACACCCGTAATAAAAGCCTCCGAAACCGTAGGTTCCATACTGAAGAAGGGAGACTACGTCGTATACGAGTCAACGGTCTATCCGGGCTGCACCGAAGAGGATTGTGTCCCCGTCCTTGAGAAGGTGTCGGGACTGAAATACAGGGAGGACTTCAAGGTCGGATTTTCACCGGAAAGGATTAACCCCGGCGACAGGAATCATACCCTTACAGCCATCGTCAAGGTGACCAGCGGGTGCGATGCCGAATCGGCAGAAAACATAGCCCTTATATATGAACTCATCATAAGTGCCGGAGTGCACAGGGCCAGCTCCATCAAGGTCGCCGAGGCTGCCAAGATAATTGAGAATACCCAGCGCGACATCAACATTGCGTTCATGAATGAGCTGTCAATTATTTTCAACAGAATGGGTATCAACACTTACGAGGTGATAGAGGCAGCCTCCACCAAATGGAATTTCCTCAGGTTCTACCCGGGCCTTGTAGGCGGACACTGCATCGGTGTCGACCCCTACTATCTTTCATACAAGGCCAAGTCGCTTGGTTATCACCCCCAGATGATAGATTCGGGGCGCTTCATAAACGACAGCATGGGAAGGTATGTGGGCAAGCAGACCGTCAAAAAGATGATCGCCGCCGGCAAGAACCTGCGACAGGCCAGGGTGCTGATCATGGGAGTCACCTTCAAGGAGGATGTCACCGACATACGAAACTCAAAGGTTGTGGATGTTTACCTCGAACTGCGTGATTTCGGCATCGAGGTTGACATTATCGACCCGGGCGCCTCTTCCTCCGAGGTGGAGAAGGAATACGGTATTAAGATGTCAGCCTGCCCCTCGGGGATATATGATGCCATCATTGTTGCTGTCGGCCACAGGCAGTACCTCTCACTTGAGGAGAATTATTTCGGCAACATCCTGTCAGCTGATGGAATAGTGGTCGACATCAAGGGAATACTGAGGGGGAGGATATCAAAACACAAGTACTGGAGTCTCTGAGATGAAGGAAAAGATACTGGTTACGGGTGGCACCGGGTTCATTGGGTCGCATACCGCGGTTGAACTCCAGGAGGAGGGCTTCGAGGTAATCATAGTCGACAACTTCTCCAATTCCGAACCCTTTGTGGCTGAGCGCATTGCCGCTATCACCGGCATCAAACCGGTTGTATACCCCTTCGACCTGTGCGATGCTGCCAGCCTCGACAGGTTGTTCAGGGAAGAGGGCAGCATAAGTGCGGTAATCCACTTTGCGGCGCTCAAGGCGGTGGGCGAGTCGGTACTGAAACCCCTCGAATATTACAGGAACAACCTGGTGTCGCTGATCAACATCCTGAACTCAATGAACGATCACCATGTTCCCTGCATGGTTTTCTCATCGTCATGCACCGTTTACGGACAGCCCGAAAAGCTGCCGGTAACCGAAGCCGATCCCATTGCTCCCGCCCTCTCACCATACGGCAACACCAAGCAGATAAGCGAAGAGGTAATACGCGATGCCGTGATGTCATCGCAGGGTACCATGAAGGCTGTTTCACTCAGGTACTTCAATCCCATCGGCGCCCACCCTTCCGCACTCATAGGAGAGCTTCCCCGCGGCGTTCCCGAAAACCTGGTACCCTATATTACCCAAACCGCCATCGGACTAAGAAAGGAACTGAAGATCTTCGGCAACGACTACAATACCCCCGACGGCACTGCAATACGCGATTACCTGCACGTCGTCGACCTCGCAAAAGCCCATGTGGTTTCACTGAAGAGACTGCTCGGCAACAGTTCCGTAAAGCCCTATGAACTTTTTAACCTCGGCACAGGCACAGGGGTGTCGGTAATGGAGGTTGTAAGATCATTCGAAAGGGTAACCGGCATGAAGGTTCCCTTCACTTTAGCAGCCAGGCGCAAGGGCGACATTGAGAAGATATGGGCCGACCCTTCACTCGCAAACCGCGAGCTGGGGTGGAAGACGGAAAGCAGCCTCGATGATGCCATGCTCACAGCATGGAACTGGGAAAAGAAACTCCGTGAGACAGGAATGAAATGAAAAGGACTATATTGATAACAGGCGGCGCCGGATTCATCGGATCGCATGTGGTAAGACACTTCCTCCTGAACTACCCCGGGTACCTGGTGGTCAATGCCGACAAGCTTACCTATGCCGGAAACCTCGAGAATCTTGCCGACGTTGAGAATATGCCCGGTTACAGGTTTGAAAAGGCCGACATTGCCGTGAAGGAGGAGGTCGCAGCCCTCTTCGCAAAATACAACTTTGACGGAGTCATCCACCTTGCTGCCGAGTCACATGTCGACCGGTCGATTTCAGCACCCGATGACTTCATCATGACCAATATCGTGGGTACGGCCAACCTGCTTGGAGCCTGCCATGCTGCCTGGAAGAACAGCACTTCGGCCGGCAGGTTCTATCATATCTCAACCGATGAGGTCTATGGTTCACTGGGCAGCGAAGGACTATTCACCGAGAAGACACCCTACGACCCTCGCAGCCCCTACTCTGCCTCAAAAGCATCGTCCGACCACCTGGTCAGAGCCTTTGGTCACACCTACGGGCTTGATATTGTCATCTCGAACTGTTCCAACAACTACGGGCCAAACCAGTTTCCGGAAAAACTCATACCATTGGCTATCAACAATATAAAGAACAATAAGCCGGTGCCGGTATATGGAAAGGGTGAAAATGTGCGCGACTGGCTTTATGTCGTCGACCATGCCATTGCCTCTGACCTGATATTCCACCGCGGAAGGAGCGGAGAGACCTACAACATTGGAGGTAACAACGAATGGAGGAATATCGATCTGATAAAGCTTCTTTGCAGGATAATGGATGATAAGCTTGGAAGGGTTGCCGGTTCGTCGGAGAAGCTGATAACATTCGTCACCGACCGTGCCGGTCACGACCTCAGGTATGCCATCGACTCCACGAAGCTCAGGTCGGAACTGGAATGGAAACCTGATACCGGATTTGAAAGGGGACTGGCCATAACTGTTGACTGGTACCTTGCCAATGAGGGATGGCTAAGCAGAGTCCTTACCGGTAAATATGAAGAATATTACAGGAGACAGTATCGCGGCCGGTAAGATGCCTAATCCAAACCAGCCAGTTTCTTCATCCTGGCTGTAAGATCATCGCCCTGTTCCCTTTTTTCCCTTATATGGTCGAGGATGGATGCGACGAAAGGATTCTCCTCAAAACTCCCCCGTACAGCCGCGAAATCGAGCCTTTTCACCTCCTCGTCGCCGTCAATGCCGAAACCTGTTTTTGCAGAGAGGGTGAACTCCTTCATTGCATCCTCATACAGCTTATAGTCGAGCGATACCACCGCCTTCTTCCACTTCTCAACAATCCTCAGGATATCTGAGGCCGTGAATTCGGCTATGTATTTACCCTCCTCCTCCTCAAGGCGCGCGGCAACCCATTCCCATTCCCTTTCGGTGCACGAATCATAAATTGCCTCAAACGATTCATTAATCTTGTCGAGTGAATCTGTTTCCCCGCTGTCAATTGTGTCGAGGAGTCGCTCCACCAGTATTGAGGGAGCAACCATGCCGCCTGCATCAATCCAGTCGCCTTTCCCGGTATCCTCCCGTGGTTTCAGTATCTTCAACAGCTCAGTCTGCGAATCGGGGTTATGGCCTTCCAGTCTTTTAACCAGGATGGTTCCAAGATATTTTATGATACCGGTTTCATAGAGTTCTATTCCCCTGTCGATGGCATGCCTGTTAATCCTCATGTTTCCCCACATGCAGTATTCTGTATTCTCACCGGCGTCATCCCTGATATGCCTGAGAAGTTCCCTGCCCTCAATCATCTTCCTTACGGTATAAGGGCTGAGCATATCGAGGCTCACCCTGTCAATCAGGATTGTGTCCCTCCTGTTTTCCCTGCCCGGCCACTTGCGTGCATCCCTTATCGTTCCCACACTCCTCAGGTTTATGGCGGGAACCAGGAGACTTTCATTATTGTGCTCAACGAGATATGAGAAGGGAAGCGATGAGGTATCGGGATTCCCGTAGTGTCTTCCCATCACAAGGGTGAATGGGCCGACCCTTGCGGGCCATAAAAGATAGGAATCGCTTGTTGTCTTTGAGCCGCGCTCCATTATGCCCTGATGTATCGGACCAAGTTTGTACAGGTGGTTGCTCTGGTTCGAACCGCTACCGGCATTCATAAATGAATACATTCCTGCTATCAACAGTGTCGATTTGTGGTGAGTAACGGTAAAGGGTCCGGCAAAAACTGAACAGGCCTCCCCGTGATAGCCTTCACAGTTGGCAAAGAAAAGTGAATTCCCCGCGGAGAACTGCCTGCCGAGCCGGCAACCCTGACCAATAAAGCAGTTCCTTATTACAGCTGCCCCGGTTATTCTGGTGCCCGAACATACTATAAAACCCTCCATGATGACCCCCGCGCCAATATAAACAGGATCCTCACGGCTGCTGTTCACCGAACCCTCATCAAGCCTTGTGCTGTCCTCAACCACCGAGCAGGGACCAAGTCTTACATTGCGTATAAGCGAACAACCCGTAACCAGTGAATCATCGCCAATGTATCCCATTAATGACTTCACGCTGTCACAGTACCTGTCTGTCATATCGTTTATTGCCGCTATGGTCTCTGACCTGTGCCTGTAGAGGGCAGTCACGTACCCCAGCTGCGACGAGAGCCTGTCCCACATTCTTACGCCCCTGGCTCCTGACTCATTCAGTACGGCAACCTCCAGTCCATTGCCGAAGCTGCTTTCACCCTCGGTAAATATTCTGCCGCAATCAGTTATGGTCACCCCGTCTCCAATGATGTAATTGGCAATGTATCCCCTTATATTGTGGATGGCCGACCTGTTGCCGATGATACAGTTGTGGAGCGAGGCGTTGCTTATGCCTTCCTTCAGGACAAATCCCGATCCGAGGGTACGGCTTCCCTTCATACAGCCAAGTATGATATCGCCTGAAAATCCGGAATTGCTGATCGAGGAGGGATCGAAGTCGGTGGTGACCCTTATCCTGCCCCAGTCAAGGCAGGTGCATCCGTTGCCTTCCAGCATCTCTTTCTCACTGGCAGAGAGACTCCTCAGGTTGCTGCTGATATTCATCAGTGAATTCTGTATCTATTCCACCGTGACCGATTTGGCCAGGTTTCTCGGCTGATCGACGTTACAACCTCTCATTACTGCTATGTGATAGGAAAGCAGCTGGAGAGGGATAACTGCAAGCAGTCCCGCATAAACAGGAAGTGTATCAGGAATTTCCACGGTATAGTCAGCTATCTTGCTTATTATTTCATCACCCTCGGTAACAACCGCAATGACAGTGCCCTTTCTTGCCTTTATCTCCTGTATATTGCTGACTATCTTGTCGTATGAGTTATCCCTGGGTGCCACCACAATAACTGGCATGTTATCGTCGATAAGTGCAATCGGACCATGCTTCATTTCGGCGGCCGGATATCCTTCGGCATGAATATAGGATATCTCCTTGAGCTTCAGGGCACCCTCGAGGGCTACCGGAAACAGGAAGCCCCTGCCCAGGTATAGGGCATTTGATGAGTTCATGAACTTCGCTGCAAGTTCCTTTACCTTCTCATCCGATTCAAGGGCTTTCCTCATCTTGGAGGGAATTGAAGAAAGCTCACTTATAAGTTCGCTGTACATCTCCTTGCTCAGCACGCCCTTCTTGTGACCTATTTCAAAGGCCATCATTGACAGAACGGTTACCTGGGTGGTGAATGCCTTTGTTGAGGCAACACCTATTTCGGGGCCGGCATGGGTATAGACACCCGCAACGGTTTCACGGGGTATGCTGCTGCCCACCACATTGCATACTCCCAGTACCATGGCTCCCTTTTCCTTTGCCAGCCTTACGGCAGCCAGGGTATCGGCTGTCTCACCACTCTGGCTTATGGCAAGTACTATGTCGCCCTTTCTTATTATGGGGTTTCTATACCTGAACTCAGAAGCATATTCAACCTCTACCGGGATGCGTGCATATTCCTCGAACACGTACTCCCCCACCAGTCCGGCATGCCATGATGTGCCGCAAGCTACAATAAGTATGCGGTCGGCCTTTACTATTTCGTTGAGCACATTGTGGAGTCCCCCGAGCATGATACCTGAATCTTCCGGCAAAACCCGTCCCCTGAAAGTATCGTGAATGGCCCTGGGCTGCTCATATATCTCCTTGAGCATGAAGTGTGGATAGCCCTCCTTGTCAATCTCCCCGATCTTCAGATCAAGTTCTCTGACCTCCGGGATGAGCGATCCGTTGCGTATGGTTTTAAGGGCAAGCTGATCCCTTTGAATAATAGCTATATCATCATCATTCAGATAGATAACCCTCTGGGTGTACTCCACAATAGGAGTGGCATCGGAAGCTATGAAGTTCTCTCCGTCACCCACTCCTATAACCAGGGGGCTGCCCTTTCTGGCGGCAAACAGTTTTCCGGGTTCATTGCGGCATATCAATACCATACCGTATGTGCCCTCTACCCTGTTTAGGGCCATTGTTATTGCAAGCTCAGCCGTCAGGTCTCCCTCGAGGTAGAGATGCTCGATGAGATTGGCCAGCACCTCGGTGTCGGTCTGGCTTGTGAATTTTATACCCCTGCTCTCGAGGTGTCGCTTGATACGGGCATAGTTTTCTATTATGCCATTATGGACAACTATGAAATTCCCGTTATATGAGACCTGGGGATGAGCATTGGTTTCATTGGGTTCTCCATGCGTTGCCCACCGGGTATGGCCAATTCCTGTGGTACCTTCAGCTTCCCCGGGCTTAATCATATCCTCAAGGTCACTGACCCTGCCCTTGCACTTATAAACCAGGGGCTCGCCATTCAGGATTGCAAGGCCCGCAGAATCATAACCCCTGTACTCCAGGCGTTTCAGACCATTAAGTATTATCTCCTTTGCAGGCCTGTTTCCAATGTATCCGACTATTCCGCACATAGAAATGATTGCCAGTTCAGAACCTGGCCATTGCCAGTTCGAGCTTTATTTTTTTCGATGCACTATTGGCCTTCAGTATAAGGTCGGCATCATATCCCTGCGGCATGAAAATCTCCACCACCGGTTCGGGTATCCGTCCCTCAAGGTACTCCTGGACAAATGATGCGATATTGAGAGCATAATTGTCATCTTCCAGTCTGTAGTACCCTCCGAAATAGTTGTACCCCAGCCTGATGTCGGGTACAGGATATTTGACGCCCAGGGCATCGGCATACCTGAGGTAGATGTTTGAAGGCACTGTTGTATCGGTAAATATGTCACCATCGAGGTAAACCGGCAATATCAGCCTCGCCATGCTTACAGAGGCCGGAAGGTTTTCCCGGAGGGCTTCGAGACCGGGAATTTCTAACCTGGTGTAGACTCCATTAACCTTCTGCTGGTAAACAACCGTGTCTTTCACAAAGTCGTTATAGTGATTTATCTTTATTGCCGGATTAGCAGTCTCAAAATCGTGAATTATTCTCTTATAGCAGGCTGATTTTGCACTTAGGACAAAGCTGTATATCTTGTTGGCAGCTGCCGCATCGCGGTAATAAATCTCTATACCGCTTGAGGCAGATAGTGTGCTGAGAGTAATGAACGCAGGGTTCGGATTTGAGATCAGCTTCATGTGTATTCCCCTGAAGAAGTCCCTGAAATCAGGTTCTGTCGAACTGATGAACAACTTCGTTGTGTCGCGCAACAGGTATTCGCCGACTGATATCGGCATGTCAATCAGAATGGTAGTGTCCGACCGGAGTGAATCCATCAGATATGTACCAATATACTGTTTGATAAGAACCGGTTTATTGGAATAGTATTCAATATCCTTTGACAGGAACTCATCTATCTCGGCCAGCTGAACCTGCTGGTCGTAAAAAATGGTATCGCCCTCGTAGTCCTTTATTGTCAGAACCAGCTTCACCGAATCGACGGCATAAAGACCGGTACCCGGCCAGGAAGCCAGCAGGTTGAGCTGGGTGACCAGTTCAGCCTCGGTGGTGCCGAAATATGGATTGTACCTCCTTCCGAAGAAGTATGATGTATCATTTGTCCTGACCGAGTCGTCATACATGGTGTAGGCATTGACGGTAAAGGTGTCAGTTACAAACAGTGAGGCAAAATCATCATCAGGCAGGATACCTGCTCCGATGGGAGAGGGATCCTCCTCGCATGCCAACACCATCAGGAAAATAGCAGCAAAAACTGCCGATGTTCTGTAGTATGATCCTGAAAATATTTTTAGGGTTCCCGTAAGGAGGGTATTAAAGAAGGCTGTCATAGAATTCATTATAGGCATCAATATATCTGTTCTCATCCTGGTAAGGCAGGAGGGGCTTGCCCGTGGCAAGGATGAACTGTTTCAATTCTTCATTTATGTTTTCACTTCCTATTATTACTGCATCACTGTTGTTAATGGCAAGTTTCGACAGGTTAACGAAGTCAGGGTTCCTGATAAATTCCTTGTCCATGCCGTTTATTCCGTCACTCCTCAGTTTCTGGGGGAACGATGATCTCAACGGAGTCTTGAACTCATTATTGTATATGGAATAAACTATCCTGAAATTATGGAATATCGGGTCATCGCTGTAAACCTGGCGCAGGTATGCCGGCACCAGTGAGGTCATCCAGCCATGGCAATGCACTATGTCGGGCGCCCACCTGAGCTTCTTCACTGTTTCAATCACTCCCCTTGCGAAGAAGATAGCCCTTTCATCGTTGTCCTCAAATTCCTTGCCTGTTGCATCAGCAGCTATCTGTTTCCTGTGAAAGTAATCATCGTTATCAATAAAATAGACCTGCATGCGTGCAGACTGTATCGAGGCTACTTTAATTATCAGCGGATGGTCGGTGTCGTCGATTATCAGGTTCATGCCCGAGAGACGGATCACTTCGTGCAACTGGTTGCGCCTCTCGTTTATCGACCCATAACGCGGCATGAAGGTCCTTATCTCCTTCCCTCTTTCCTGAATACCCTGTGGTAAATACCGGGCAATCCTCGATAATTTTGTCTCGCTGAGATATGGGGTAATCTCCTGTGAAACGAACAATACCTTCCTGCTTTCCATCTGTCCGCCCCGATATTACTTATCACGTTACAGCTTGCAAAGATAGTAAAAATTAATGACATATTTAATATATGCAATAGCCTGGTGATTTTTCTGAGCATACCGCTGAAAGAATATTCTCTTCTCCGTTAAACTGCCGGCATGGCAAAAAAAAATATAGGTTTGCAGTCTGTAAGCATCAATGATGAAGATAACAGAAACAATTTCAGAACTGAAGTCCCTCATTGCCATTCAGTCAATGCACCCATCCGGCTTCGTACCCACCATGGGAGCGCTTCACAAGGGGCACATCGAACTTGTCAGGAGGGCGGTAAATGAGTGTTCGCAGGTGATAGTCAGTATCTTCGTCAACCCTGCCCAGTTCAATGACCCCGACGACCTGGCCCGCTACCCGAGGACACTTGAAAGCGATCTGGGCATGCTCGGGAAGGTGCTGGGAAGTGATGACCTTGTGTTCCTGCCAACAGTGAATGAGATTTATCCTGAACCCGACACCCGGAAATTTGATTTCGGTTCCATTGAAAAGGTTATGGAGGGCAAACACCGCCCCGGTCACTTCAACGGAGTGGCACAGGTGGTATCGAGGTTATTTGATATTGTGAACCCCGACGTTGCCTACTTCGGACGCAAGGATCTCCAGCAGGTGGCGGTCATCAGGGAAATGGTAAGGCAGACCCGACAGAAGGTAAGGATAGTAGCCTGCCCTACTGTAAGGGAAGAGGACGGCCTTGCAATGAGCAGCCGGAACACTCTCCTCGAACCGGCGCACCGCAGATCTGCGGGAATAATATATCATTCGCTGCTTACTGCTTCGGAAATAATCAGGCAGAAAGACATCGCGGCAGCGAGGAGCTGGTTCAGGAACAGCATTGAAAAGGTCGACGGATTCAGACTGCAGTACTTCGAAGTGGTTGAGGATAATACCATGACCGTGATAAAAACCCGAAAAAGCAGCGTGCAGGGAGTCGAATATTCAATATGCGTGGCTCTGTACGCAGGAAAGATAAGACTTATCGACAATATTCCGGTTTCGTTGGAGTGAATCAAAAAGGTTGCTTAACTTTGCGGCGGAATAATAAGCTATCATTCAGTGCTATGTTAATTGAAGTAGTTAAATCCAAAATCCACCTGGTAACGGTAACCGAAGCCAACCTTAATTATGTCGGGAGCATTGCCATTGATGAGGATCTGATGGATGCCGCCAACCTCATAGCCAACGAAAAGGTACAGGTACTGAACATCAACAATGGCGAGCGACTCGAGACCTATGTCATCAAAGGCAGGAGAGGCTCGGGTGAGGTATGTCTCAACGGTCCGGCTGCAAGAAAAGTTGTGCCCGGAGATATAATCATTATTGTCTCCTATGCTTCAATGGATTTCGAGGAGGCTAAAACCTTCACCCCGACAATAATTTTTCCCGACACTACCACGAATAAACTTCTCTGAATTTGAAAAGGGCACTATCACAGACGCTTAAGTTCACTGCTTTCCTTGCACTTGGCCTCCTGCTTCTTTATCTCGCATTCAGAAATATCAGTATCGATGAACTCCGTGACAACCTCAGGGGTGCCGATTACCGCTGGATTGCCCTGGCCTTTACAGCCTCCGGTGCTGCCTTCCTGTCGCGCGCCCGGCGATGGGTGCTCCTTATCAGACCCCTTGGTTATCAGCCCGGGTTCAGGGTCGTGTTCCACTCTATGATGTCGGGCTACCTGGCCAACATGGCTCTTCCGCGGATGGGCGAGGTAACAAAATGCGTAATGATTTACCGGCGTGAAAAAATACCCCTCGACAAACTCATCGGAACCGTCATCACCGAAAGGGTTGTTGACTTCCTGTCGCTGATAATAATCCTGATCCTTATCCTTCTGGCCACATTTGATTCCTCGGCTCCCTTCATGAAGGATAATATCCTCCTGCCCCTGACCGAAAAGGCGGGTGCACTCTTCGGGGCAACAGTCACTGCAAGGATACTTACCGCGGCAATACTCATCGCCATACCTGTGCTGCTTTTCCTTTTCAGGAAGAAGATCTTCGGGAAAACCCTCTACCCCAGGATACGGGAGTTCATTAAGGGAGTTGTAAACGGTATCAGGTCGTTCCGCGTGCTGGAACACAAGTGGGAATTCCTTTTCCATTCGGTGTTCATATGGTTTTGCTACATCATAATGACCTGGGTGGTGGTATTCGTACTGCCTGCCACTTCTCACCTCGGTTTCGGCGACGGGGTGTTCCTGCTGGTTATCGGGGGACTGGGCATGTCGGCACCGGTACAGAGCGGACTGGGTGCCTTTCACTGGATCATTTCGAGGGGCTTGCACCTGGTTTACGGCATCCCCCTTGCCGACAGTCTGGCTTATGCCCTCATCTCACACACCTCACAGATGATCCTGATAGCCGTCATTGGTACCATATCCCTTTTTGCACTGCTCCATGCAGGAAAGGCCAAATCTGAATAACCGGCTTATGCCCTCAACAATATGCCATGTCAAAATCTAAAACGGTTTTTGTCTGCCGTAACTGCGGTGCCGAGTCCCCAAAATGGATAGGACGATGCCCCTCCTGCCATGAATGGAACAGCTACGTCGAAGAGGTAATCACCCGCGGCAAGGCCGTTGACCTGCCCTTTGCCCCCAGGCAGGGAGCCAGGCCTGTTGCCGTAGGAGAAATAAAATCTGATCCCGAGAGAAGAATGCTTACAGGCATTGGTGAACTCGACAGGCTCCTGGGAGGAGGAATAGTAAAAGGATCTGTCATACTGCTCGGTGGCGAACCCGGCATAGGCAAGTCAACCCTGGCCCTTCAACTGGCACTGAGACTGAACGGAAGAACGGTCCTGTACGTTTCGGGAGAGGAGAGCGAACAGCAGATAAGTATGCGTTCAGGACGTCTGGCGGGAGGCAACAACTCATGCTTCATACTCAGTGAAACGGATATTGCGGCGGTACTTACACATGCGGGACAGATAAATCCATCGGTCATAATAATCGATTCGGTACAGACCATTACCACAGGACTGCTCGACTCACCCGCCGGTTCGATAACGCAGGTCAGGGAATGTGCCGCCATGCTTCTGAGGTATGCCAAAACAACGGGTGTACCCGTCATTCTCATTGGCCATATCACCAAGGATGGAACGCTGGCAGGGCCGAAGGTACTGGAACATATTGTCGACGTGGTACTCCTGTTCGAGGGAGACGGCAACTTCATCTACAGGCTTCTGAGGCCCGTCAAGAACAGGTTTGGATCCACCTCCGAACTGGGTATCTTCGAGATGCTTGAATCGGGACTCCGCGAGGTAACCAATCCCTCGGAGCTTTTCATCAACAAGCACGATGAAGCCCTGAGCGGCATTGCCATTGCTGCAACCATCGACGGTATAAGGCCCTTCATGATAGAGACGCAGGCTCTTGTCAGCTCTGCCGTGTACGGAACCCCCCAGCGGAGCTCAACCGGTTTTGACGTAAGGAGGCTCAACATGCTGCTGGCGGTCCTTGAGAAGAGGGCAGGGTTCAGGCTGGCAACCCGCGACGTGTTCCTCAACATAACTGGTGGCATAAGGGTTAATGACCCGGCCATCGACCTGGCGGTCATAGTTGCAGTGCTTTCCTCAAACCTCGACATCCCGGTACCTGAGGAGACATGCTTTGCCGGAGAGGTGGGCCTCTCGGGCGAGATAAGACCGGTACCCCGGATTGAACAAAGGATCAGGGAGGCCTCAAAGCTGGGATTCGGAAGAATTGTTATCTCTAAGTATCACAAGACGGCAAATCTGCCAAAAGAGGGAACTGAAATAATAAGGATAGGGAAAATAGCCGACCTGGTTAAGATACTTTTTTCCTAATACTTCTGCCTGTAGACATTCGAACCGGCCGACTGTGCCTTCAGTTTCTCACAGTCGAGTTCAAGCCTGAACCCCTGTGGTGGTTCAAAGATATCCTCCACCATTGTGCTGAATTCCGGATCGGCATAAACTCTTAAAAGAAACTCGGCAAATACCGGTAACGCCATATTGGCTCCCTGTCCCGTTGAAAGATCCTCAAAGTGAATGGACTGATCCTCCCAGCCCGACCAGACACCTGCAACCAGGTTTGGTGTTATGCCCATAAACCATCCGTTGGCATGGTTCTGTGTTGTTCCGGTTTTCCCGCCTATCTGGTTCATCAGGTTATAGCGCGTTCTCAGTCTCAATCCGGTTCCCGTCTGAACAACACCCATCAGAAGGTTGGCCATGAGGAATGCCTGCTCCTCGGTAAGCACCTCTTCTATGCGGGGGCTGAAACGCGAAATGACATTGCCGTTGCGGTCTTCAATACGGGTTACATATATTGGCTGTGTATAAACCCCCTTGTTCGAATAGGTAGTGTATGCCCCAACCATCTCTTCCAGCGAGAGGTCGGCAACACCCAGGCAAATGGAAGGAACCTCGGGGATATAGCTCCTGATACCCATCCTCCTCATTATTTCTGCCACTGCGGAAGGGCTGAACTGCTTCATAAGGTAGGCAGAGATATAGTTTTCCGATTGGGCAAGACCCCACTTAAGGGTAACCTTCTTACCATGCATCTCCTTGGGGCCCGAACTGCGGGGTTCCCACACGGTGTCGTTGATAACGAAGCTATACTGAATATTGTCAGCCTCATCGCACGGGGTGAATCCATTCTGCATGGCCACGGTGTAAAGGAAAGGCTTGATGGTGCTCCCCACCTGCTTCTTCTGTGCCGTTACGGCATCATATTTTATGTAATTGAAATTGGGTCCGCCGACATAAGCCCTGACATAACCCGAATGAGGGTCCATCGCCATAAATGACGAGCGTACAAAAAACTTGTAGTACCTGATCGAATCCAGAGGAGACATAATGGTATCGATCATTCCCTTGTAGCTGAAGAGTCTCATGGGAACCGGGGTATTGAAGACCTTCAGGATGGTATCGCGATCGATTCTCGCCCGTCTCATCGAAATGTACCTGTCGCTCCTCTCCAGGCTTCTGACCATGTTCTCCCTTACCTCATCAGATGTCAGGTCGTTCGAGAAGGGAGGGTTCCTGAAAGTGCGGGCGACCTCATAGAAGGCCGGTTGAATTTCATTGGCCAGGTGACTGACCAGGGCCTCCTCAGCGTATCCCTGCATCCTCGAATTAATGGTTGTATAGATCTTCAGTCCGTCGTTATAGAGATTATAGGTACTTCCGTCGGGCTTATGGGTTTTCCTGCACCATCCGTAGAGGGGATTGTTCTGCCACTGGTACATTGCCTCCAGGTAGGCTTCTTCCGTTCCCCAGGTTGTGCTGTCGGGATGGAAGGCGATCATCGTTGTGCGGATATATTCC
>JAVEWX010000126.1:0-8699 GCA_034004335.1 Bacteroidales bacterium
GGATCAGGACTAAAAGTAATATTAGGAATGAATTTACCAAGAAATTTACGGGCATTGGCTAACAATATCCCGGTTTTTGTTGCTGATGCATTTAAGACTTTTGTTGCAAGTTGCTGATAAAAATGTTCCTCGGTTCGCACATTATTGAGATCTATAAAGCAAAACCTGATTGTTTTGTTTGCCTTTCCTGAGATTTCCGCTGCTTTAGCAACAAGTGAGGATTTACCCCATCTTCTTGGAGATATGAGGATTGTGTTTACAGATGACTGAAAGTTAGAAACCAGTCTATCTGTTTCATTCTTACGATCTGTAAAGTTTTTATCTGAAGCGATTTTGCCAAAGACGAAAGGTGTTTCCATAATATTTTTTTTAAATATAAGGACTTAATACAAACTTACCAAATTATAAGTTACTAAAATGTATGTTACCTTATGGTAAGTTTCAGTTTAAATGTCTTTGAAAAAATGTAGCATCAATCCGGACTTTCCTATAAAGAGTTGTGTAAGGCATCAACAACTAATGCAGCAACCGGATTTGGCATTTCACATAAAGTCTGTTGAAGTTGGGAAGAAAACCGAACTGTACCCTGAACCTGGCAGCTTTCTGGCGTAAAAACAAAAAAGCTACCCACAAAGAAAGAGATAGTGTGAGAGTGAGAGCGGGGAAAGACAATGTGCAAGTGTGAGAGTGAGTGTGAGAGTGAGAAAATAGAACGGGAGTGCTCGCTCCCGCTCTCACTCCCGCTCTGTTTTATGCTCCCCAGGCTGGACTCGAACCAGCGACCCTCTGATTAACAGTCAGATGCTCTAACCTACTGAGCTACTGAGGAATTTATCCTTTGCACCTGCTTAAAAGCGTTGCAAAACTAACTCCTTTTACCGAATTAAGCAATATATTTGCTGAAAAATTAGCGGAAGGTATGGGTAAAAGAGTACTTGGCATAGGCAATGCCCTTGTTGATATTATGGTGAAGGTTGAAAGCGATGAAAGGTTGTCGGAATTTAGTCTTCCTAAAGGAAGCATGCAGCTTGTTGATGAAGAGAAATCGGACTATGTAAAAAAGGGTCTGGAAAAAGATGATAAATCTGTTTCACCCGGTGGTTCAGCGGCCAACACCATTCATGCGCTCGGAATGCTGGGTACACATCCGGGGTTTATTGGTTCCACCGGGCATGATGATACCGGTGAGCTGTTCATCAGGGAGCTTAAAAACGCTGGCGTTGACCCGATAATATTCCGCCGAAGCTGTCCAACGGGAACTGCTGTTGCACTGGTGACACCCGATTCCGAGAGGACATTCGCCACACATCTTGGTGCAGCGGTGGAGCTTAATGCCGGCGAACTGAATGAAGATCTGTTCAGCGGTTATGACATCCTTTACCTTGAGGGTTACCTTATAATCAACTATGACCTGACCCTGAAGGCTTGTCGTCTGGCCAGGGAACATGGAATGAAGGTAGCTCTGGACCTTTCAAGCTACAATGTTGTGGAAAGCAACAGGGAAAGGTTTGAAGAGATAATGACCGGATACGTGGATATACTATTCGCCAATGAGGAGGAGGCGAAGGCATTCACGGGCAGGTTGCCGGAGGAGGCTCTCGGAATACTGGCGGGAATATGTCCGGTGGCTGTCGTGAAGACCGGGAGCAGGGGATCCCTTATCAGAAGGGGAGAGGAAATTGTCAGGGTTGAAGCAATTGATGTGATTCCGGTCGATACAACAGGTGCCGGTGACATGTATGCCGCAGGATTCCTGTACGGATATGCCGGGGAGGCAACTCTTGAGAGGTGCGGTGAGTTCGGTTCATTCCTTGCCGGCTCGGTGATTCAGTACATGGGTGCAAAACTACCACCCGGAGAGTGGCCCTCCATAAAGGCGAGGCTCAGAATATGACGGGGGGAATGGTTGAGTGTTACTTGGTACGTGTTGCTGGTTCCTCGTTCCTGGTTCTTCGTTCCTGGTTCTTCGTTCCTGGTTCCTCGTTCCTGGTTCTTCGTTCCTGGTTCTTCGTTCTTCGTTTGGGGTTTAGAGTTCTGAGTTTAGGGTTTCCGGACGCCGGCACCGACTACCGATTACCGATTACCGAATACTGAATACTGAATACCGACTACCAGTTTACCATGCCCTATGCCATTATCGTTATGTTGCACGACATTTTGAATTGCCATGCTCATTTCCTATCTTGTTTCTCTTATTGGAGAACCTGATCACTAACTTAAACTACTGAAAATCATGAATAAAATTTATCGGATCTCGTTTATTGCCGTCTTCATCCTGTCCCTGGCCGTCATCCAGGCCCAGGAGGGCAAGAAGGTATTTACCCTTGATGACTATCCTCGCTGGAGCAGGATAACCTCCACAGGAATATCGGCTGATGGCGTGTGGGCATCTTACGGATACAAACCGATTAAAGGCGATGACACTCTCTTCATCAGGAATCTTACAACGGATAAGATTATACGCAAACCTTACTGTACAAATGCAAGTTTCTCACCCAATTCACAATGGGTCAGTTTCTTCCGTAACATTCCCGAAAAGAGGGCTGAGAGTATGAGAAAGAGTAACAGGAGGGTTTACAGGACTGCGGTGCTGATGAATCTTGCTACCGGAGCCGAGGAGGTTTGGGACAGGGCGGAGAATATTCAGTTTTCTCCGGTTTCCAATCTCCTTCTGGTGAAAAAGATATCGGAAGGTACTGATGCCGGAGGGTCGGATCTGATCATCAAGAGCCTTACGGAGGGCTGGGTTATAAATCTTGGCAATGTGAGGGAGTTCAGGCTGAACAGCCAGGGAACGATGCTGGCTTATACTGTCGATGCCACGGCCAAAACGGGTAACGGTCTCTACCTTTTCGAAGCCAATTCACAGCGCATAAGGCCTCTCGACACCGACACTCTTACCTACAGCCAGCTGACATGGGATGATGATATGCTGCTTCGTTCGGAACGCGGAACCAAGGGGACCGCCCTGGCTGTACTCAAGGGTGCATCAAATGAAACTCTGACAGAGAGGGTTAACAGCATAGTAATAATCAGGAATGTCGGTACCCCGAAACAGGTAAAGACTATATTCGATCCTGCTACCGTCCAGGGCTTTCCTGAGAACTATGTGATCAGTGAATATGGAAGCCTGACTTATACCCTTAGCAATACAGGTTTGATGTTTGCAATAAAGGAGCAATCTCCAAGGGAAAGACTCAGCCGCGACTCGATAGCAAATGTCGATGTATGGCACTATGCCGATGAACAGATACAATCGGTGCAGATGATGCAGGCAGGCAGCCAGAGGAGATCTACCTACCGTGTCATACTATGGTTTGACCAGATGAACATGGTGCAGCTGAACGATGACGATATGAGGTCGGTATCGATGGACCGCAACGGACTCACCGGGCTGGGTCGCGATCCGAAGCCCTATATCTCCGACACAAACTGGGGTGGTTCGGCGAGTGATTTCTACGTGGTTGACGGCCGAACCGGCAAAAGGACCCTTATAGTCAGGAATGTGACCAGGTCGATGGGAATGTCCCCCGACAGCAAGTACTTCGTATGGTTCACCGATGGTCATTTTCACCTGTATGATGTTGCAAAGGGTACCACCACCAATATCTCTTCCAGGGCGCCGGTAAGCTTTTTTGATGATGAAGAGGATCATCCGAATCCCAATCCCTCATTCGGTTTCACCGGCTGGACAAAAGATGGCAAGTCGGTAGTTGTAAACCACAAGTTTGACATATGGACACTTAACATTGACGGTTCGGGAGGACAGAATCTAACAGGCAATTACGGAACGGAAAACGAAATCAGGTTCAGGTTCATGAGGATGGATGATGACCCATATATTGACCTCAAGAAACCTTTAATGCTGACATCCTATGGTGAGTGGACCAAGAATTCGGGCTTCAGCAGGATGGTTCCGGGGAAAGCCCCGCAGACACTCATCTTTGATGATGCCAGCTACTCGAGGCCCTCAAAAGCCCTGTTGGCAGAGAAATACATGTTCACAAGGCAGACATTTGTCGATTTTCCCGACTATTATGTCTGTGGTGCCGGATTCAATGATGTCAGGAGAATTACGGATGCCAATCCGCAGCAGGCTGAATATGGCTGGGGCAGAAGCATTCTTGTCGATTTTACCAACAGCAAGGGTGACAGGCTGCAGGCAACGGTAACCCTACCGGCCGGCTATGTGCAGGGGAGAAGGTACCCCACACTGGTCTACTTCTATGAAAAGATGTCGCAGAACCACCACAGCTATTCGATGCCTGCCTACGATGATCGTCCGCATTTTTCAGCGTACGCCAGCGACGGTTATCTCATTGTCAGACCCGACATGAAATATTATACTGGACAACCCGGATGGAACGCCCTGGATTGTCTTACGGAAGCGGTAAAGAAAGTAGTGGCAGAGGGCTATGCCGATCCTGATCATATTGGACTGCAGGGCCACAGCTGGGGAGGTTACCAGTCATCATTCGTGCTTACCCAGACGGATATTTTTGCATGTGTCGTAACCGGTGCTCCTGTGACTAACCTGACGAGTATGTATAATATCCTCTACAAGAACAGCGGTACCAATAATCATGGCATTATTGAAACAGGCCAGGTAAGGATGGGCAAGAATCTCTTCGAGGACTTTGACAACTATGTTGCCCAGTCTCCCGTGTTCAATGCCCCCGGCATCAAGACGCCCTTTCTGATACTTCATGGCACGGAGGACGGGGCCGTTGACTGGTCGCAGGGACTGGAGTTTTATAATGCCGCCCGCCGTCTGGGTAAGGAGGTAATACTGCTTTCCTATCCCGGCGAGAACCACCATCTGGCTGTCGAGAATAACACAAAGGATTTCCAGGTAAGAATGAAGCAGTATTTCGATCATTACCTGAAGGGATCACCTGCCCCTGAGTGGATGCTGAAGGGAGTTCCTTTTATTAAGAAACCCTATGAGCTTGCAAGGTAGTTGAGGTAGATAACCAGAATCAGTTTAAACGAAAAAATAACACAGATGAAAACAAGGTTAGTCTTTTGGATCAATTTCTTACTTCTCATAGCGGTTGTTGCAGGCTGTGCCAGGAAAGAGCCCGTTATGGTTTTTCCGGGGGAGGAGTGGGCGAGATGGGAATCGCCGAAAGAGGCGGGTTATGACAAGGATGCCTTTCCTGCAATCATCAAATTCCTGGAGGACAGCATGAACACCTCGGGCCTGCTTGTAACGACACATGGCAAGGTGCTTATGGAGTATGGTGACATTGAAAAGCTTAGTTACCTGGCATCGGTGAGAAAGAGTATTCTTTCGATGCTCTATGGCATTTATGTTGAGAATGGCACCATAAACCTCGACCTGACACTTGAAGACCTGGGTATGGATGATATTGGCGGACTGCTGCCCATAGAAAAAAAGGCGAAGGTGAGACATCTCATTTCAGCCCGCTCGGGGGTTTACCATCCGGCATCCAACAGCGGTGATGATCTGGCCAGTGCCCCCGAAAGAGGTACGGTGGAACCCGGTACATATCAGCTCTACAGCAACTGGGATTTCAATGCTGCAGGTGCTGCCTTTGAACTAATGACCGGAAAGGACATTTATGATGCCATCGAAGAGCACCTGGCCCTGCCATTGCAGATGCAGGACTGGGACCGCAGTATTCACAGGAAATCAGGTAATCTGAGAGTATCGCAGTACCCGGCATACCATATTCACCTGTCCACCCGCGACATGGCCCGGATAGGACATCTTATGCTCAACAACGGCAACTGGGAAGGAACACAGATCATCCCTGCCCACTGGGTGGCTGAGTCGACGAGCCTGATAACTCCCCTCGAGGAGATGAATCCACCCAGGCGGAGGAGTGGTTACCTGGGATATGGTTATATGTGGTGGATATATGCCGGAGAAAAGTCGACAGGTCCGTGGGAGGGTGCCTATACCGGAAGGGGCGCCGTCGGCCAGTGGATAACCGTTTTGCCGAAACTGGGCATGGTTGTGGCTCATAAAACCACCACCGATGCCGGAGGCACTACAGAATGGCCTGAGTATGACAAGCTTCTCAGCATGATAATTGCTGCGAAGAAATAATTGTCATCCTGGCAGCAGGGTAACAGGTACACAATCATTTCATCCGGTTATTCCGGATGGAAGATGATTTGTGCCGAGTTTGCCTTGCCGAAGAAGCTTTTAGCCAGCTTTTTAAGGTGTGCGGGTTTCAGTCTTTTAAGTATCTCCTCATAGTTGGAGGGATCGTTGTTGTCAATGCCGGTATAGTACCATGCATAGATGGCATTACTCCAGTAGCCGTTATGCAGCTTTGATTCCTCCCTGTTTTTGAGGAGATTCTGAATGGCCTTATCGAAGTTCTCCCTGTCGGGTCCTTTCCTGGCAATCCTGTCGATCTCCTCGTGAATTATCGAGGCAAGGTCATTTGCCCTTTCAGGATCACAATCGAACATTATAAGGGCAGAAGCGTTCTGGTATGGTCTCAGCTGGGAGATGATGTTAAGGGATACACCGTATGTGCCGCCTTCCTCTTCCCGAACCCTCTCGGTATAGACCATTTCGAGAATGTTCTGTATAACCTTGAGCCCCAGATTATTGGCAGAATTGTAACGGTGAGGTGCGGAATAGCTTATGTAAACTGTTGCTTTGGGTACTGTGAGGGGTAATCCGATAGATTTGCTGATCTTCCCTTCCGGGTGACGGACATCCCGGTCGATCCATGTTTCCTCCCTCGGTTCGGAGGAGAGGGATCCGATATATTTTTCCACGAGCGGCCTTACGGTCTCCTCCTCAATATTGCCAACAATTATGAAGGTAAACTCACCTGAGTTGCTGAACCTGTCGAGGTATATATTCATGATTTCATCCATCGAGACCTTTTCGAGCAATTCCGGGTTGAGGATCAATGTTCGCGGACTGTAACCGGTAAGAATCAGGGAGAGGGAATCCTGCATAATTTTGGATGGGTCGCGGCCCATGCTTGACAGGTAGGCTGAATAGCGCGACATTATTGCGTCGTGGGCATCCCTGTCGAATCGGGGTTTCTCGAATTTAAGGTAAAGGAGCTGAAGCATGGTCTCAAAATCGGCTGGTGTTGATGAACCTGAGAAACCTTCTGAGAGTTCGCCAAGTGAGACGGTCAGCGATGCCTTTTTACCTGTCAGCATTCGCTGCAGCGTTATCATATCGAAATCGCCGGTACCGTAAGTTTCTATAATAACCGGAAGGAAGGATGCAGATGGCAACATTTCATTATCGTAGAGGGAAGTGCCTCCGAAGCTGAAAGCACTCAGGGATACTTCATCCTTTTCATAGTCTGCCTTTCTGAAGATAACCCTGGCATTGTTTTCAAGTGTCCATTCGACGGCATCGAACTGAGGCAGTTGTGTTGTTGAGATTACCCTTGATCCGGGCAGTTCCTCACCGATCAGGTCCCCGGCAACGGCAACATCGGTGTAAGGTTCGATGGAGGAGGAGCCAACAAAGGCGATTATTTCGTCAACCTCCTCACGGGTAAGGTGAGTAATGCCTTCCCCTTCCGGCCCCATTATTATCACTACCCTGTTGGTGGATGTTATCATTGACCTGTACTTTTCGTTCATATCCCTCAGGGTAATTCCCGGCAGGACCTCGCGGATAAAATCATTTTCGAAGTCGATCGAGTTCATAGGTTCGCCGGTCAGAAAAAAGTCCTGGATCGCGGCGATATAGGCTTCATTTGATATCTTGTCCTTTTGCTTGTAATAGTTTTCAAAGGAGGTCAGGTAGTTAGCCCTGACCCTGTCGAGTTCACCCTGTGTAAACCCATACCTTCTTATTCTCTCTGCCTCGGTATAGATTGCCTCAAGGGCTTTTCTCTCACCCTGGGGAGTGCAGGCGACTGACATGTAGAAGGCATCATAACCACGAACCAGTCCGGTATGACCAAGCACCCCGGCTATGAAGGGAGGGTTGCCCTTCTGCAGCAGCTCCTCTATTCTTTGTGATATGGCTGAATTGATAAGGCTAATAATTATCTGGCTTCTCATGTAGCCAAGGTTCCGGAATTCTGGTCTGGTGTCTTCGCTCTTGATGAACATGTTTACCTGTGCCTGGGGTGCTTCAGGGTCAGTGGCAAGCACGTACAATGTCTCGTCGTGGTGAGGCACTTCGAAGAAGGGACGGGCCGGTGGGTTTACAACAGGTTTCAATGTGGAAAAGAGCTCCTTTATCCTTTTTTCCATATCATCGACGTCGAAGTCGCCCACTACTGCAATTGCCTGCAGGTCGGTGCGGTACCAGGTGTGGTAGAAGTCCCTCAGGGTCTGATAGCTGAAGTTACGGATTACCTCAACATCGCCTATGACATCCCTTTTGGCATACATGGAATTATTTAGCAAAACCGGAAAGAATTTGCCCTGCATACGGAATGCAGCATTTCTTCTTGTTCTCCACTCTTCGATTATCACTCCCCTCTCGGCATCTATTTCCTTTTCATCGAGAAGTACATAATCCGACCAGTCGTGTAGTATCAGCAGGCATGTGTCGATTAGTCCGGGGTTATTCACCGGAACATCAGAAATGTTGTAGACAGTTTCGTTATGGGAGGTGAAGGCGTTGATATTTCTTCCGAAGGCAATGCCATGTTTCTCGAGGGTGCTTATTATGCTGTTGCCGGGGAAGTGTTTCGTTCCGTTGAATGCCATGTGTTCCAGGAAGTGAGCCA
>JAVEWX010000008.1:0-40905 GCA_034004335.1 Bacteroidales bacterium
CCACCTTGTCACCCTTGCTGATACCGGCGTTTTCCAGCATTGCTATGTGGGCTGAATCCTTCTTGGCCAGATCACCGTAGGTAATGGGCTGCTCTCCCACGAATCCGAAAGCCACCGATTCAGGATATTTCTCAACCGTTGCGGCCAGCAGGGCGGGGAATGTCAGTTTCATATTTTTCTCCATGTCGAACCTCCTGATAATTATTACTTTTACCGGCAAAATTAATGCTTATTTCAATGCCGGGATCAAAATATGTAAATTATTATATTATAGATGCCTTAATACCTGTTGATAAACAATTGAAACGGGGAATGGTTAACTTTGTACAATAACAATTCTTTCTATGAGTGTAATAAGGGTTACAAAGGAGTTCGGCTTTGAGATGGCGCATGTGCTTAACAACTATGACGGTCCGTGCCGCAACGTGCATGGCCACTCATACCGCCTGTTCGTCACCGTCGCCGGTAGTCCGGTCAGCGACCCCGGCAGCCCGAAGCTGGGAATGGTTATCGATTTCGGCGACATGAAGAAGATAGTGCGCAGGGAGATCGTTGATCTCTTTGACCACTCGGTAGTGGTCAGTACCCTGGAGCCTGAAGACAGGATCGCCTCTTTCCGTTCACTTTTCGGGAACACGGTGGTGGTCGATTACCAGCCCACCTGCGAGAACCTGGTGGCTGATTTTGCTGCACGTATCGTGGAACACCTTCCTGCGGGTGTTATCCTGCACAGTCTCAGACTATTTGAAACCGCCACATCGTATGCCGAGTGGCATGCCGGCGACAACCGGTAAACACACCGTTATGACAGCCTCACAAGAGAAAAAATTATTCCTGCTCGATGCCTATGCCCTCATCTTCAGGGCATATTATGCATTCATAAAAAATCCAAGGGTCAACTCAAAGGGTCAGAACACCTCTGCGGTATTCGGTTTCCTGCTGGCCCTCGAGGACATACTTATGAACCAGCGGCCGAGCCACATAGCCGTTGTTTTCGATCCACCTTCGCCTACATTCAGGCACCAGCTTTTTGAAGGGTATAAGGCTAACCGTGATGCAACACCCGAGGACATCAGCCTCTCGGTACCTTATATTAAAAGGCTTATCGGGGGCTTAGGCATTCCGGTAATAGAGGTCGCGGGCTATGAGGCCGATGATGTGATCGGAACCCTGGCACGTGAAGCTGCTGAAAGGGGATTCAGGACATTCATGATGACACCCGACAAGGACTTTGCACAGCTGGTTACCGACAGTGTGCTGATGTACAAGCCTTCGCGCAGCGGTGATGCCGCAAAGGTGTGGGGTGTCGATGATGTCAGGCGCGAGTTTGTGGTAAAGGAACCTTCCCAGGTAATAGATCTTCTGGCCCTTATGGGTGATGCTTCCGACAATATTCCCGGGGCTCCCGGGATAGGTCCCAAAACGGCCCAGAAGCTGCTGGCTGAGTTTGGTTCAGTTGAGGAACTTATCGCAGGCAGCGGAAAGCTGAGCGGCAGGGTGAAGGAAATCATCGAATCAAATGCTGAACAGATACTGCTTTCGAAGCGACTGGCTACAATTGAACAATTTGTTCCGGTGGAGTTCAGGGAAGAGGATCTGAGTTACGGTGGCGCTGATATCGGGGAACTGAAAGAACTCTTTACCGAACTGGAGTTCCGCACCGCAGCCTCGCGACTGCTTGCCTCATTACCGGCAGCTACAGCTTCTTCCCAAACTCCGCAACTCTCGACCCGAACCGAGCCGGAGGCGAGCTCACGACCGAAGGGAGTAAACCCGGAACCCGGAACCCAGTTCTCCCTCTTCGGCTCCACTGCAGAGGGTGAAGTCCCGGTTGCGAAGGTTTTCAACGATATTACCAATACTCCGCACGATTACCGGCATGCCGTAACAGATGATGAGATAAGGTCACTCTCGGAAAAACTATCATCCCTTGAGACTTTCTGCTTTGATACGGAAACAACCGGTATAAACCCGCTTGAGTCGGAACTGGTAGCCATTTCCTTTTCCTGGGAAAAGGGCAGCGGATGGCTGGTGAGCTTTGAAGGCCGGAAGGATGAGGCAGACCGGAAGCTGGGTATTCTCGGTCCTGTTTTTTCGGCAGCTTCAGTAATCAAGGTGGGGCATAACCTGAAATTTGACATACAGGTTCTTGGCAACTATGGAATCGAGGTCAGCGGACCCCTGTTTGACACCATGCTGGCCCACTACCTTCTCGAACCCGACATGAGGCACAAGATGGATTACCTGGCCGAGGCTTACCTGGGCTACAGACCGGTACCCATTGAGTCACTTATAGGAAGTAAAGGTGCAGGTCAGAAGACCATGAGGACTGTTCCATTGGAAGATATAATCGAGTACGCCGTTGAAGATGCTGATGTAACATGGCAGTTATACAGGTTGTTTAAACCGCGACTTGAAGAGGAGGGACTTCTCACGCTGGCCCGTGAAATCGAGATGCCGCTGATACCCGTTCTTGCCGACATGGAGAGGAGGGGGATAAAGCTGAACACCGGGGACCTGAGGAATTATGCCGTTCAGCTCAGAGATGACATCATTTTGCTTGAGAAGGAGATCTACCGTCTTGCAGGTTCGGAATTCAATATATCCTCCCCCCGGCAGCTTGGCGACATACTGTTCGTGAGGCTCAAACTCGACAGCGAGGCACGCAAGACAAAAACCGGTCAGTTCAGCACCAACGAGGAGATACTACAGCGACTGGCGCATAAACACCCCATTGTCGACAAGGTGCTGGAATACCGCGGACTTAGCAAGTTGCTTTCAACATATGTTGAGGCATTGCCGGCTTTGATCAATAAGCATACCGGACGTATCCACACATCGTTCAACCAGGCGGTGGCATCAACCGGCAGGCTTAGCAGCAACAATCCCAATCTTCAGAATATACCTGTCCGCGATGAAGCGGGACGGGAGATCAGGAAAGCTTTCGTTCCGGCTGACGGATTCATATTTCTTTCGGCCGACTATTCACAGATTGAGCTCAGGCTTATGGCGCATCTCAGTGGCGACAGTGCGATGATTGCCGACTTCGAATCGGGAAACGACATTCATGCCGCCACGGCATCCAAAATCTTTGGCGTACCTGTCGAAAGCGTGACACGGGAGATGAGGGCAAAGGCCAAGACCGCAAATTTCGGGATTATATACGGCATATCATCGTTCGGACTTTCGGAGAGACTTACAATCGGCCGCAAGGAGGCAAAAGAACTTATTGACGGGTATTTTGCCTCTTATCCGGGTGTTAAGGAATATATGGACAGTTGTATCAGGAACGCCAGGGAGAAGGGATATGTCACAACCATGTTCGGACGCAAGAGATATCTTCCCGACATTAACTCAAGGAACCAGGTTGTAAGAGGCAATGCTGAGCGCAATGCCATCAATGCCCCCATTCAGGGCGCCGCGGCTGACATCATCAAGATTGCGATGATAAGGATTCACGGGAGACTCAAGAAGGAGTTTCCCGCTGCACACATGATACTGCAGGTGCATGATGAACTTATTTATGAGGTCAGACCATCCGAAACTGAACGGCTCAGGGAGATGGTGACACAGGAGATGGCGGCTGCAGCATCACTGAAGGTAAAGCTGGTAATCGATACAGGTACAGGAAACAACTGGCTTGAGGCGCATTGAAATGAAGACGTAGGGGCGTAATGGCATAATGGCATAAGAGGCGTAAAAGGCGTAAGAGGCGTAAGAGGCGTAGGAGACGTAAGGTCATAATGGCGTAAGAGGCGTAAGAGGCATAAGAGGAGCAGGAGACGTAAAGGCATAATGGCGTAATGGCGTAAGAGGCGTAAAAGGAGCAGGAGACGTAAGGTCATAATGGCGTAAGAGGCGTAAGAGGCGTAAGAGGCGTAGGAGACGTAAGGTCATAATGGCGTAAGAGGCGTAAGAGGCGTAAGAGGCTTAAAAGGCGTAATGGCATGAGAGGCGTGAAAGGGGTTACTGGTTGCTGGTTGCGTACACTGTCTATATATAATCACTCCTGTTTTTTTAACTAACTTTGTGTAATTAATTACATTCCAGGATGTCAGTTAAGGTATTATTCTTCGGAGTGCTGGGCGACAGGGCAGGTTGTACCGAGAGAATCGTCCACGATGTGCCCGACACCGATGCCCTTGAGGTTATGGTGGCAGAGGAGATTAAGGGGCTGGAGGGCTACAGCTATTTAATCTCGGTAAACAGGGAGACTATCTGTGGAAATACTCTCCTGAAAGATGGCGATGAGGTGGCTTTTCTGCCTCCCTTTGCAGGTGGTTGAAATTAATTACTGAGGGTATGTCGGGGGATAAATATCTTGTTGAGGGACCGGTGCCTCATTCACTTATCGGTGAAATAATTGCCCGCGATGCTGCAGGCGACACCATCGGAGGGATATCGGTTTTTGCCGGACAGGTAAGGGCAGATGTCGTTGACGGGAAAGTGGTGTATGCAATAGAATATTCTTCCTATGAAACAATGCTCAGGGAGGTTGCAGATGGAATCAGGGATCTGGTCATGAAGTCATTCTCTGATGTAAAAAGTGTGACAATCGTGCATTCCACCGGTGTAGTTAAGGCAGGTGAGATATCGCTGTTGATAGTTGTGACCGCTGGTCATCGCGATCATGCCATGCGTGCCTGTACACAAACTGTCGAGCTGGTCAAGGAAAAACTGCCGGTATGGAAGAAGGAGATTTTCGGGGACGAGAGCCACAGGTGGGTGTGATGTAGCTGTGCCACCCCAGGGGGCACAGGGCATAGGGGAAGGGCGTAATGACGCAGTGGCGTAACAGGCGTAAAGGGGGGTAATGGAGTTTCGAGTTGGGAGTTGCGCGTTACGAGTTTACCGAATGGTTGTTACGTGCGCTAACCCGACGCCGCAACCTAAATCTGAAATCAAAAATCTGAAATCATTTACTCCCTTCCTTCGGTGGTCTGAGGATCTCATTATATCTTTCCCTGTCGTTGAGCAATTCAATGGCCTTCAGAACGGTTGAGTCCTTACGGGCGGCGTTTTTCAATGCTCCTTCCTCGTAGAAATAACGCTCAATGATGTCATCTTCTATTAGTTCGGATATTTCGGAACGAAAAAGCTGCAGGTCGGTGTCGAGGTTAACAGCCAGCTTCGCCTCAAGGTCGGCGAACTCCCCGGGATACAGCTCATAGTATTTCTCACGCCGTGCTGTGCTTATGAGACTTTCGAGACTTGCAGCCGTAGCAGTTTTATAGGTAAAATTCCTCTCCTTCAGGAAATCACTGAATTCCCGGTATACCTCATTGGTAATGATAATCTGGGACGGGGATTTAATACCAGGATTTTTCCAGTAATATTCCGTGACAAAGTCAAAGATGTGGTTATAGACATACAGTTCGGTTGCGACCTGACTCAGCATAGGAGGAACGACCTCAACATCGGGGGTTATACCGCCGCCATCCCTTACAATTCTGCCATTGCGGGTTTTGAACTCCGAGATAAGGGAGTCGGGGATGAAACCAACGCTGCCGTCCTCGTTGCGATGGGTGAAGTCGAGAGCCTGTATGCACCTGCCGCTGGGAATATAATATTTTGCTGTGGTAACCTTAAGTTGTGCATTATAGCTTAGGGGTCTGGTTATCTGTACCAGTCCCTTGCCATAGCTGCGTTGTCCCATGATAACTCCCCTGTCGAGGTCCTGTATGGCTCCGGCAACTATTTCTGCTGCTGAGGCAGAGCCCCGGTTGATAAGAACGATGAGGGGAATTGTTTCATCGACGGCCGGCCTGGTTGTCTTGAGTACTTTATCGAACTGTTTTACCTTTCCCCTGGTTGATACAACTTCATTGCCGGGGCCCACGAATATGTTCACTATGTCGTCTGTTTCATCGAGCAGTCCGCCTGGATTGCCTCTCAGGTCGAGGATTACCTGGGAGGGATTGTATTGCTCCCTCAGAGATATAAATATAGTCTTGAGTTCCTGAGCACAGTTCTGTGTGAAATTCGTGAACCTGATATAGGCAGTCCTGTCATCGAGCATACCGTAGTATGGTACAGGACTAACGGCAACCCGGTCCCTTTTAACAGGCATGACCATTTCGGTCCCGTTGCGGCTGATTGTAACATTTATTGTTGTTCCGGGATCGCCCTTCAGGTTGTCGCTTACCATGTCGGTAGCCATGCCCTTCAGCGACTTCTCATCCACTTTCATGAGCAGGTCCCCGGGTTTGATGCCTGCCTTGTCGGCAGGAAAGTCCTTATATATCTGTGTAATAACGGTATAGTCGCCCGATTTCCTTATCATGGCTCCTATGCCGCCATATTTGCCCGTTGTCATGAAGGCTATATCATCAACATCCTCCTCGGGGTAATAGACCGTGTAGGGGTCGAGGGTACGGAGCATCTGGTTGATGCCGGTGCCAACCAGCCTGTCGGGATCAATTTCGTCGACATAGAAGCTGTTCAGTTCCCTGAAAAGCGAGAAGAAGATATCCAGATTTTTAGCTATGCGGAAATCCCTGCTTTCTTGACGTGGCAGAAATCCGGTTATCATGACAACCGACATGGTTATCACCATTAACACCGCATATCGGGTATGTTTTTTCATTGCGGAACTATTGTGAACGATTTTGCGAAAATAGTATTATAGACCGGTTTGGGAGTAGCTGACGGGAATATTTAAGCTATTTTTAACATCAGGTCAGCCTTCTGATTGTTGCTGACAGCTTCCCCAGGGAATCCTGAACAGCTTTTTCGATTGTGGCATAGTCCCTGACCTCCCTGTCAACGTACTGTATTATAAGGGCAAGTTTTATACCCTTTTCGGAGAGGGGTGTATAGATGATCTCCTTTTTTTTCCGGTAAGCCTCCCTTATACGTCTCTTGATAAGGTTCCTGGTTACGGCCTTTTTGAAGTGGCGACTTGAAACGGTGGTGGTCATCTGTGCCGGGAAGGGCATAACCTGGTCTGTTACGATCCAAACTGTCCTGAGCGGGAAACAGAAGAATGAGTTACCATTACCGAAGAGCTCTTCGATAAGTTTCCGGCTGCAGAGTCTTTCGGTTTTTCTGAATCGCATCGGCATGGCAACGGGTGAGGGGTTCAGGGTTCAGGGTTCAGGGTTCAGGGTTGCTCCCTTCGGTCGCGAGCTCGCCCCGACAAGTCGGGGCTCGGTTCAGGGAGAGGGCACCCTGCTATTTATGGTTCTTGCCCAGGTCGCGAAAGAAATGCTCGAGGGCCATGGTCATGGATGGAGCCTCCGGATTTGGTGCGGTGATGTCGAGGCGGAAACCCTCATTGACGACGGCTTCAGCCGTCGTAGGACCAAAGGCACCTATCCTGATGTCTCCCTGAACGAAATCAGGGAAATTTTCCCTGAGCGACTTAATGCCTGCGGGACTGAAAAAAACGAGAAGATCATAATCGAAATCCTCAACTTTGGAGAAATCGGCGCTAATGGTTTTGAACATATTTCCAATGGCGAACCTGATCTTGTTTTTATCGAGGAGCATGGGTATTTCGGTATTGTGAGGCTCGGAAAGAGGGACAAAGAAATATTCATCCCTGTGCCTGAGAATAACGTCAATCAGATCCTGGAACAAGGATTTGCCATGGAAGATCTTTCGTTTACGATAGACGATATATTTCTGAAGGTAGAAGGCCACATTCTCAGTGATGCAGAAGTACTTCATGGTGTCGGGGACCACCACGCGAAGCTCGTTGCATATCCTGAAATAGTGGTCAATTGCCGTTTTACAGGTGAAGATAACGGCTGTGAATTCATTAAGGTTGATCTTCTGCAGTCTGAAGTCCTTACCGCTAATGCCTTCAACCTGAATAAAGGGTTTGAAGTCTATTCTCAGGTTGTATTTCCTGGCCAGTTCAAAGTAGGGGGACTTCGGGTTTGTGGGCTCAGGCTGTGACACTAATACCTTTTTAATCTTCAAGGGGAAGCTGTTTAAGTTCGACCTTTGATTACCTCTGAACGGGAGACCCTATCGGGGGATCAGCATCCTGATCAGAATGGCACCCGGCAGGATTTCCAGCGCACAAAGGTACAAAAGGAAATATAGAATTGGAACACTGTAACGGGTAAAAATAGTTAACAGCCTGATAATGCGAACAATAATAATGATAATTACTAAGATGAAACCGGCAATTACGAAAATATCCGGGGGTATTTCCGGGGAAAAGCTTATACCGATTGTCAGGGGCAGAAGAATAATTCCCATCAACCTGTACAGCATATAGATGTTATTCAGGTATTCAGTCATGACAGGGATATTGTCGCTTATGAAACCGGTTATCAGTGTAACCAGGTGACGGAGGGTGACCAGGATCGTGATGGCTGCCAGCAGAATCAGCCAGCGTAAAATCCCGTCTGTATCGAATGGGAACAGGCCATCCCGGATTATCGTACTAAAATGCAGGAACAATGCCAGGCTGGCAAAAGAAGCGAAATTTGCAAGGGTGGTCTGCCACTGGAAAATGCTTCTGGGGTCGGAGGGTGAACTCCCCGGGGTCATAAACAGCATCAGCCTGGATAGTCCGGAGAAGATATGGCGGGCAAAGGTTGCCACAATAGCGTAGATGATGAAAATGCCGAGGATCACCATGGTGATCCAGTCGGCATGTAATGGATTATCTTCCCTGGGGATACCTTCGTAACGTATCACCCTGGTGGTGGCTGACAGATCCCTTTCACTGACAGGTGGCAGAGGATTGAAATCAACAGGGATCGTATCCTGTCCGGTATTGTATTGCGGAACCATCAGCAGTAGCAGGTTGCCTTAGTCTCAGAAATAATCTGCAATATTGCCCGTGACTGCAGAAAGTATATTATTGGCAAGGCGGCTGGCTCCTATCCTGAACAGATCGGGTTTAAGCCATTCACTACCAAGCAATTCACTCACGATGATATAATAGAGGCTCGCATCCTGCACCGAGGTGATGCCTCCGGCGGCTTTAAGCCCCACCTTTATTCCTGTTTCTCTGCGGAAAGCCTCAATAGCCATGCACATTACCCATACCGCTTCAGGGGTGGCGGATACCTGCAGCTTACCCGTTGAGGTCTTGATAAAGTCAGCCCCTGCATCCATGGCAATCATGGAAGCCCGGTAAATATTTTCGGGGGAACTAAGGAGTCCCGACTCGATGATCACCTTCAGTGTTGCATTGCCGGCTGCATCTCTCAGCTCTCTTATCTCTGCTGCCACCAGGTCATATTTCTTCTCCCTGAACAGCCCCAGAGGCATTACTATATCTATCTCGTCAGCGCCTCTTCCCACTGCCATTGAGGTTTCGATTATCTTCACTTCGCGGAACGACTGGGAGGAGGGGAAGGCTGCCGATACGGCAGCGGTCTTAACACCTGTGGAGGCAAGCACTTCTCTTACGGTGGCAACAAAGTTGGGCCAGACACACACGGCGGCAACATTCCCTATTGTGGGGAATGATTTGCCGATATCACGTACCTTGACAGCCAGTGCCGTTACATTAATGTTGTTGTCATGACTGTTCAGGCTGGTAAGGTCGAGATGTTTAAACAGAGTTATGCCTGTTTCGCCGGCAGGCAATGCTGCAGCCTTCACGGCGGCTGCCGCAATACCGGTTTTCATGCTGCTGAAGGAATGGTTGTCGTGTATCAGCTTTTCGTATAACTTGGTCATTGTCTGTCAGATTGTGTTCTGCAATGCAGATAGGTCATCATTGAATTACCGGGTTCAATATAATCTTTTTTTGTTGTTCAACCCTTTTATTGGTTTTTATTATTTGAACCGGCGGCATTCCGGGCCAGCGAAGCAAATACGCCCAGAACACAAAGGGCTGCAAAGATTGCTAGTCCGGTTTTCATCGATGCCAGGAAGGCGGGGTAATTGGAGACATTTATCGGATCCTTTCCGAGGAAGAGTGCAAAGAGGAGCATTGAAATGCCCATACTAATCATCTGTCCGGCCATCCTCATGGTACCTACCATGCCTGATGCCAGGCCAAGGTTCTTCTTCTCTACCGAACTCATGATTGCATTTGTATTGGGAGAGGAGAAAAATGCGAATCCGACCCCAATCACTACCAGCATTGCCGTAAGAACCGATACCTCCGTATTGGTAGTTATGAAGCACATGGCAATTATTGCAACGGCGGTAACTGCCATTCCGGCGGAGGCTATTCTTCCCGGGTGAAACCGGTCGGAGAGGTGGCCCGCATATGAGGAGAGCAGGGCCATCGTTACGGGCTGGGCTATCAGAACCAGTCCGGCACTTGCCGGGTCAAGCCCCTTGATGTACTGAAGGTAGAGACTGGCGAAGAAACCTATGGCACTTGTTGCGGCATAGTGAATGAATGCCGCCAGTCCGGAAAGCGCGAATACCCTGTTCCCTGTTATCAGCGTAATGTTGAGTACCGGGTTAACGACACGCTTTTCGATAACCAGAAACAGGAGGAAGACAGCTACTCCGCCCGCTATCAGGAGAAATCCTAACATCGAGGGAAGCTTTGAGAATCCGTACATTATCATCAATAGTGAAAGACCGTAGACCGCTGATCCCGATATGTCGAATTTCTCTCCCTTCGATTCGGCCCACTCCCCCTTAAGTTTTCGGGAGATGAGGATGAGAGAAGCTATTCCTAAGGGTACAAGGCATAGGAAGATGCTTCTCCATCCGAAGAATCTTGTAAGCAATCCCCCCAGAAACGGCCCGGTTGAGAGTCCGACATAAACCGCGGTAACATTGATACCCATAGCCCTTCCTCTCTCTCCGGGAGGGAATACAGAGGTGATAATTGCCAGGCTGGTGCCGAATATCATGGCGCTGGCGAAGCCCTGTGCCACGCGGAGCACTATCAGCTGCAGAAAGGTGCGGGCAAGGAAGATGAGAAAGGTGACGATGCTGAAGAGTAATATCCCCTGGAAGAAGATCTTCTTTCTGCCTGCAATATCGGCAAGCCTGCCGAAGGGCAGAAGGAACATGGCAGTGGAGAGGATGTAACTGCTGACTATCCAGTTCAGGTTTACTGCACTGATGCCAAACTCTTCACCTATTGAGGGCAGCGCAAGGTTAATGGATGAACCCATGAATGGGGTGAGAAAGGCGGCAAAAGCCGCCACTATCAGCACCGATCTCTTTGTCTGTCTGTCGGTCATTCTCTGTTCCTGCTGTCAATAATTATGGTTACCGGACCGTCGTTGACAAGGCTTACGGCCATTTCGGCGCCGAAGATACCCGATTTCACCTTTCCCTGTAGCATAGTCCCGAGAACAGAGATGAATTTTTCGTAGAGAGGTATGGCAATTTCGGGTACCGCAGCCTCTATGTATGATGGTCGGTTGCCTTTCCTGGTTTTGGCATGGAGGGTGAACTGGCTGACGACAAGTATTTCTCCCCCGGTGTCAGTAACAGGCAGATTCATTACTCCATTGCTGTCATCAAAAATCCGCAGGCGCATGATCTTGCCGGCCATCCATTCAACATCCTCAACCGAATCGGCTCCGGTGAAGCCTGCAAGAACAAGCATACCGCCATTTATTGATGCCACTTCTTTCCCTGCTATCGATACCGACGAGGAGGTGACCCGTTGTATTACTACTTTCATTTTCCGGTGCTACAGGAGGTAAAAATAGCAATTTTAAATACTTTTGCTGCCTCAGTTACGATTGTCATGGATTTTCTGACCCTGATTGCCATTGCCCTCGGTTTATCGTTTGATACTTTCGCGGTATCACTCACCTGCGGTGCAGTAGAGGATCGAATAGCCTTTCGTTCGGCGTTGAGAGTGGCCATTGTGATGGCTTTTTTCCAGGGAGGTTTTACCGTGGCCGGATATTTTGCCGGTGCCGCATTGAGTGAGCAGCTCGCTTCTGTCGACCACTGGGTTGCATTCGGCCTGTTGACGATACTGGGAGTAAGGATGGTCATTAACGGGTCACGATCGCGGGATGACAGGAGGCGGACCGACATCACATCAATGGCCAATGTGGTTACCATGTCGGTAGGGACCAGCATTGATGCGCTGGCGGTGGGTGTAAGCTTCGCATTTCTGTCGATGAACATATGGATTGCAGGGATTATCATTGGAATTGTCACATTCCTTTCCTCAATGATTGCTATACGTATAGGCAAGTCTGCCGGGAAAAGATCAGGACCGCGGATTGAGATCCTTGGAGGCCTGATACTTGTTGCAATAGGTATCAGGATCCTGGTTGAGCACCTGTCGGTTTAGTTTTCCGGGTGGTGAGCCGGACAGGCCGGTGCCCGGCTGAATGAAGCAATGCTACATTACGCCTGGTTGGTTCCTTAAGAAACAATGAGAGGTATCATCGTTCTTTTCCTGTTACTGAAAAGGGCTGTTTCGGTAAACCCGGCGTCGAGTGCAAGTTGCCTGGCCTCACTGAAATGTTGTCCGACCCTTGAAGGCATATGGGCATCGGAGTTGATGCACAGGGGCACTCCCTCTTCTGCGAACAGATGGAGGAATCTGCGGTCGGGGTAGAAATCCCCGAGCGGTTTATTCCTGCCGTTTGTATTAATCTCAAAGGCAACGTCATGGCTGCGGAATGTTTTTGCGAGATTACGGTAGAGGGGAACAGGGTCTTTGGAATATCTGTACCCATAGATCCTGATTAGGTCGGGGTGCGCGATGATGTCAAACAGTCCGGAGGCAGCGGCCGCAGCAACAAGCTGAAAGTAATTCTCAAACAGCCTGTCGATATTTTTTCCCTCATAGAACTCACGACCGAGGTCGACGGTTTCGGTTCCCATGTAATGGACCGAACCCAGCACGTAGTCGAAGGGATAACTGGTGAGTATGCCTTGTATCTCATTCTCCTTGCCGGGCAGGTAGTCGGCCTCTATGCCGGCAAGGATCTTAATGTGCTGCGTGTTGCGTCCAAGATCATGTATCCTGTTGAAGTACTCAGGCAGTCTTCCCGGGTCGATACTCCATTTCTGGTTTTCCCCGGTTAGGGTGAGGTGGTCGGAGAAGCCTATCTCATCGAGCCCTGCTTTGATAGCTGCTGCAGCAAAATCTTCGGGTGCCGACCTGCCGTCGCTGAAGTCAGTATGTATATGATAGTCGGTGATGTACATCTGCAGGCATAAATCAGCCGCAAAGAAGGCTGAAAAAAACGGCAATAGCAAATATGCGGGTAGTGACAGACCGGGGATGATACCATGGATAGCCTGACTGCAGGTTATCACCCTTCCTGTGTTTCAAAACATTCAATAATTCTTTGACATGTACGGAAAAATGGTGTAAATTCCACCAACTAAAAATCCGTACCTATGAGACTCATAACAACAACCTTATTATTTGCGGCATCGCTTGTTCTGACAGCGCAGGGTTACAGGGCCGCTGAAACGAAGATATGGCCGGAGGCCAACAACAACACGAAGATGTACACGGTTGAGGGCTACCGTCATGGGATGAGCTTCTTTCCAAAGGCCAGAAGCCCGCATGTCGAATATGAGGCAGGCGAAAAACTCTCCTTCGACAAGTTTCATACAACCGATGTGATGAACACCTGGATGATCAGGTATGCCGAGAGGTATCCCGACCTGGTTGACCTGTATGAGGTGGCTAGAAGCTTTGAGGGGAGACCCATCTTGCAGATGACCCTCACCAACAGTAAAACTGGGAGGCACACCGACAAGCCCGGCTCCTTTTTTGAGGGCAACAGGCACAGCGGTGAGGTTACCAGTTCGGAATCGGTTATGTGGCTTATGCAGTATCTCCTCGAAGGGTATGGCAAAGACCCTGTCATCACAAAACTGGTTGACACACGGACCTTTTACCTCAGGCCTGTCAATAATCCTGACGGCCATAACATGTACATGCATACGGCCCAGAGCAACAGGAGCACCGTAAGACCCTTTGACAATGATGGTGACGGATTGCTCGATGAGGATGGTCCGGATGACCTTAACGGAGATGGCCTTATTCTGCAGGTAAGGTATAAGGATCCTAACGGTAATTACATCAAGGATCCGGCTGATCCGTCGGGCAGGCTAATGAAATCTGTGCCGGCAGGTGAAGGCGACTACAGGGTTGTTTCGGAGGGGATTGACAATGACGGCGACGGCAGGATAAACGAGGATGGCATTGGAGGACTTGACCTTCATCGCAACTACCCCGAGAACTGGAGACCCATGCCCGGTATTGAAGCTACCGGAAGAGGATGGACCCAGGGCGGGGCAGGTGAGTACCCGCTAAGTGAAATTGAGACAAGGTCGGTGGTTACCTTCCTGCTCAGTCACCCAAACGTATATATCGTCAATTCAATGGACACCAGTGTGCCGATGCACCTGAGGGCACCATCGACCTCCCCGTCGGAAGAAAGGATGTACCCCGAGGACCTGAAGTGGTACAAAACCTTTGACGAACTCGGACGAAGCATAACGGGATATCAGCGCGCAGGAGATGTGTACAGTGATTACGGTGGCGGGAGCCCGCTCTTCGGTCACGGTCCCGATTTCGGATACTGGTACTTCGGTGCAATATGGTATGGGGATGAGTTGTGGAACGGAGGCCGGCTGACAAAGGATTACAACGGCGACGGTGCAGTTGATGTTCTCGACAGGTTAATCTGGGATGACCAGGAGAATGACGGAATGGCATTCATAGAGTGGACCCCCGGCAAACACCCGGAATACGGAGATGTGGAATATGGCGGATGGGATCCGAAGTTCTTCAGCCAGAATGCCCCCTCGAAGCAGCTGCTGCCATGGGCAAAGAACGAAGCTCTCTTCAACCTTGAGATGGTTAAGCACCTGCCCGAGTTGGAGTGGGTAACGATTGACGCCAGGAGAGTTAAGGGATACAAGGCTGACTCTGCCGACTACCAGCTGAATGTCACATTCAGGAATGCCGGCAAGCTTCCCACAGCCTTAAAACAGGCGCATCTCGTGAAGATAGTCAGGGAAGATATGGTCACACTTCAGCTTGAAAATCAGGCCCAGGGAGAGAAGCCCTACACAATAATAGGTGATCAGCAGGGCGGTCGCGGCAGGGGAGGCTTCGCCGGCGGCGGACAGGCTGCACCAGGAAGAAGGACACTGACCCGAAGCGCCGGATCTACCGAGGGCGGGAATTCGACTACCGTTTCATGGACCATCAGGGTTTATGGCAAAACGACACTGAAGGGACGTGCTTCAGTAGCCACTACACGGGCAGGACAGCTGTCGCCGAAGGAATTTGAAATAATCGTTCAATAGTAAAACCTATTAATCCAGCAGATGGACAGATTCAAAGTGCGTGACATTCCAAGGAGAAAATTCCTTGAAATGAGCCTTAAGGGAGGCCTGGTGGTTGCAGCAACCCCTGCCCTTTTATCACATCTTGTTTCATGCGGGGGCGCGGCTTCCGGACTGGATATGGACAGGGAGACCCTGGCAAAGGTTATTGCCAGGGCTCTTGCCAGCGGCGGCGATTATGCCGACATATATATTGAGAGTCGTATTTCAAGGCAGATTGTGATGCAGGAGTCAAAATTCCGCAGCGGTCTCTACGGCATCAGCCAGGGAGCCGGAGTGCGGGTGATAGCCGGCAATCAGACAGGGTATGCCTATACCGATGAAATAACCACGGAAAAGCTCATGAGGGCTGCTGAGGTGGCTTCATATGTTGCCAGGAAAGGGAACCAGACCTCGCCGGTCGACCTTACCGAAAGCCGGAGGGAGAGCTTCATTACCGTCAGTCAACCACTCGGAGAGATTGCCGATGAGAACCGTATTGAAATAATCGAGCGTGCCAATGACGCTGCCCTGGGTTATGACCAAAGGATAAAAATGGCTATGATCGACTACAACGATGAGGTCAGAAGCAGGGTGATCGCAACCAGTGAAGGCGTTTACCTGCGCGATGAGCTGCCATTGCTGTTTTTCATTGTCCAGGCTATGAGTGACGACGGCAAAGCGCGCCATATGGCCAGGGAGCGGTTAAGCTACCACTCAGGTTTTGAGATGTTTGACCTTGTCACCCCTGAACAGGTTGCACAAAATGCCGCAAGGGAAGCCATTGCCATGCTCGAGGCCGAGGATGCTCCGGCAGGTATCATGGATGTTGTCATGCAAAACGGATGGGGCGGTGTGCTGGTGCATGAGGCAGTGGGCCACCCGCTTGAGGCAGATAACATTGCAAAGGGAATAGGTGCCTTCACCGGCAAGGTGGGTAAAAAGGTTGCCAGCGACCTGTTTACAATGGTTGATGATGGAAGCATTCCGAATTTCAGGGGGACAATAAATTTCGACGATGAAGGAACCCAGGTCAGGAAGAATGTGCTGATTGAGAATGGAGTGCTGCTGGGGTACATGACCGATGTTCTTAGTGCCCGTCAGCTCGGACTGGAACGTACCGGCAACGGCAGGAGGGAATCGTTCAGGTATATTCCCATACCGCGTATGACAAATACCTATATAGAGAAGGGCGATAGCGACCCTGCAGACATACTGTCATCAACAAAGAAGGGCATATATGTTCAGAGTCTAAGCGGGGGGAGTGTCAATCCAGTGACCGGTGTTTTCAATTTTACCTGCCGCGAGGCCTACCTGATAGAAAACGGTAAAAAGACTAAGCCCGTAAAGGGAGCTACGCTTATCGGATCGTGTATGGATGTAATCTCCAACATCGATGCTGTGGGCAATGACCTCGACTTTGGCCCGGGTATCTGTGGCAAAGGCCAGAATGCAGAAGTCTCAGCAGGTCAGCCCACCGTGAGGATCAGGGGGATCAATGTGGGAGGAAGCAGGGCTTGAAATTCTATCCATTAACGGTAAACGACAATGAACTATAAAGAACTTTCTCAAAAACTGGTTACAAAATGCCTCAAACTTGGCGCTGACTCTGCCGAGGTCTATATTGAGACAGGAAGGAGACTGTCGGTGAGGATACTCAACGGTGAAATTGATACTATACAGGAGGCATCATCTGCCGGAGTCGGGATAAGGGTAATAACAGGCAACAGGCTGGGCTTCTGTCATTGCAATGATTTTTCACCGGCTGCACTGGAAAACACCATCAGGAGTGCCATTACCTTTGCGAAGCTTACCTCACCCGACGATTCCAATGTTCTCCCCTCCGACGGGGGGATGGCATCAGTTGAGGGGCTCTATGACCCTTCAATAGCGCAGGTGGCCATCGAAACGAAGATAGCGATGGCCCGCGACCTGGAGGCACTGGCCCTGAAGGACCCCCGGGTGTCAAAAAGCTCGGGTTCGGGTTACGGCGAAGGGGAATCGGAGACATTCATAGCCAATTCAACAGGATTCGAGAAGTCGTTCAGGTCATCCTCGTGCTCCCTCAGCGTTAGCGTGGTAGCAGAAAAGGAAGAACAGAAGAATACGGGAAGCGAATCATGCTCAAGAAGGTTTTTTGCCGACCTGCTACCCCTTAACGAAATTGCAGCGGTGGCATCACGCGAAGCCTATGAACTGATGGATCCGAAGATGATCAGAACACAGAGGGCAACCGTTATCTTCGACCCCGATGTTGCAGGATCGCTGTTCGGAGGAGTGATCCAGGCCCTGAATGGGGAGAGAGTCATTCAGGGTGCCAGCTTCCTGGGCAACATGCTTAACGGGAAGTTCGCCTCGGAGCTGCTGACAATATATGATGACGGCACCCTGGAAAGGGGTATGGCCAGCAGGCCCTTCGACGGTGAGGGTGTCCCCACTTCATTGAAAACCCTTGTTGAAAAAGGAGTGGCAAAAACATTCCTGTACAACAGCCAGGCAGCTCAAAGGGCGGGAACGGTTAGTACGGGCAATGCCTCCAGGGGCGGATTCACATCACTACCCGGTATCGGAACCCACAATGTTTACCTTGAACCGGGAAAACACTCAAGAAATGAGATAATTGCCGCAACCGACAAAGGACTTCTTCTCAAGGGTCTGACCGGGTACGGCATCGATCCCGTAACCGGCAATTTCAGCGGAGGAGCAACCGGATTCTGGATTGAAAGGGGAGTAATAGTTCATCCCGTCAAAGGCCTCACCGTAGCCGGAAGCGCTGCGGAGATACTTAACGGAATTGACATGATGGGCAATGACATCGACAGGAACCGGACCTTTGCCTCTCCAACTTTCCGCGTTAGTGAAATTCAGATAGGAGGAATATAGAACTGTCAGGTGTAACCTGCCAATAAAACCAATTGCTATGAAGAAAATAAATGTATTACTGACACTAATAATGGTGTGCGGCTCCATTTCGGCCCAGACTGTACCATCCGCATCGTCAGGCGGTGATCCGTTTGAGGCATTCAGGTACAGGAATCTCGGGGCTTTCAGAATAAGTGCCTGGGTAGGGAGCATAGCCGTTCCCGAGAACCCGGGACCAGGGCACAGGTATACATTCTATGTAGGGCCCCGTTCGGGAGGAATATGGAAGACCGTAAACAACGGAACCACCTTTGAATGCATCTCCGATGCCACGGGTATCTCGACAGTGGGAGACATAGCCGTTGCTCCCTCGAATCCCGAAATATTATGGCTTGGGACAGGCGAGGCATTCAATGCAAGGTCATCATATTACGGTAACGGGATATGGAAATCGACCGATGCGGGTGGCACATGGAAACAGATGGGGCTCAAGGATTCCCATCATATTTCGAAAATACAGATACACCCGAAGAACCCCGACATTGTATATGTGGCTTCAATGGGTCATCTGTTCTCGGCAAACGAGGAGAGGGGTGTATTCAAGACCACCGACGGCGGCAAAACCTGGAAGCGGGTATTCTTCGTTGACAGTGAAACGGGTATAATTGACCTGGCCATGAACAGGAAAAATCCTGACATACTCTATGCCGTGGCCTATGAGAAAACCCGAACTGCATGGACCCTTGAACCAGGGGGACCCAAAAGCAGGATATACAAAACCAGCGACGGGGGCAAGAGCTGGTCAATGCTTACCAACGGCCTTCCCGGGGGGGCCCTGGGAAGGATAGGCATCGACATTCACAGGGCTAACCCCGACATCCTGGTGGCAGTAGTTCAGAACCTGAGCCTCAAGCCGGGAGTGGATCCGTCAAAACTGCCTCCTTTCGATGAATTTACCGACCGCTCACTCGACAATGTTATTGGGGGTGAGGTATACAAGACTTTTGACGGAGGCCGTTCATGGAAGAAGATCAGCGATCCGGCCGTTGACGTAAGCGGCAAGGCTGCCTACAGTTTTAACAGGATATATATCGATCCGGTCGATCACAACAAGGTTTATGTTGTGGGAGTAGGCATGTTCTACACCCTCGATGGCGGAAAGACATGGCCGACAGGGAGGCAACAGGACAGGTTCCGTACCAATTTCGGTGACAACAGGAGTTTCTGGATCGACCCTGAGGACCCACGTCATATTCTCCTGGGATCAGACGGTGGCATATACAGTACCTGGGACGGTGGGCTTAGCATGAATCACCATTATCAGCTGGCGCTTGGTGAGATTTACAATGTGGAGGTTGACAATGCGGAGCCCTATAATATCTATATAGGTTTGCAGGACCACGAAACATGGAAGGGTCCCTCCAACAGCTGGTCGGGACAGGTCAACCTGGCCGACTGGGTCATCGTAGGCATGTGGGACGGGATGTATTGTCGTGTTGATCCGCAGGATAACAGGTGGCTCTATTACACCACCCAGTTTGGCTCGCATCACCGGGTTGACCAGTTGAAGGGGGAAAGGGTGCAGATAGCCCCTGTTCCGCCCAGGGGAGCAGACCCCTACAGGTATACGTGGGTTACACCGCTGGTGCTTTCCCCCCATAATGGAGCCATTTTGTACACCGGCGGTGAGAAGTTGTTAAGGTCGCTCAACAGGGGCGATACCTGGGAGGAGCTTAGCGGTGACCTCACGGACAATGACCGTGTGAAGATTGCAGGCACGGGTCATATAATGTACTGCACCATAACCACTATTTCGGAGTCGGCAGTCAGGCCGGGAGTAATATGGGTGGGTACTGATGACGGGCATGTTCATGTAACCACCAGCCACGGAGCAGAGTGGTATGAAGCCACCGATCATCTGACAAGACTCGGGGCTCCTGCCGACAGATGGGTAATGTCGGTATTCGCATCGTGGCATGATGCCGGCACGGCCTATGTTGCCAAGAACGGATTCCATAATGATGACTTCAATACCTACCTTTACAAGACCACCGATTTCGGGCGAAGCTGGAAGGATATATCCTCCAACCTGCCCGACAGTCCGGTGAACGTTGTATTCGAGGACAGGAAGAACCCCCGCCTTCTGTTTGTCGGCAACGACATGGGAGTTTTTGTATCCCTCGACGGAGGGGATAACTGGCAGCCGCTAAGGTCGAACATGCCGCCGGTGGTGGTTCGCGACCTGACCATACATCCCCGTGAAAATGATCTTATTGTGGGTACCTATGGCAGGGCCGCCTGGATAACCGATATCTCGCCGTTGCAGCAGTTTACCCCTGAGGTGGCAGGCAGCAACTTCCACCTGTTTGAGGTAGAACCGAAACCGAAACAGAACTCCTCCCAGCAGTCGGGATGGGGGAACTATCACATGACAGGCAGCAACCACCTGCGCACGCCGAACGAACCGAACGGACTCGAGATATGGTATTACTTCAGGGAGGGTGCCACGGGTAGCGCAGTGATGGTCATCACCGACGAGGATGGACGTGAGGTGTTCAGACGTGATGTCCGACCGGCAACAGGAATAAACAAACTATACTGGAACACCAGCAGGGCTAATCCGGGCACCTACCGTGTTGATCTCAGCTTTAACGGAGAAAAGATAAGCAGGAAAGCTGTCGTCAGGGATGGGATATATTTCCCGGTACTCAACTACCGGTAGAATCGAGGATATCCTTTAGTGCTTCAGCAGGTTCCGGGAATCTGAAGGTAAATCCTTTTTCACGAAGGATGGCCGGAGATACCCTGTTGCCGGTAAGGAGCATTGATGACATGCGGCCGAAGGCAAGCCTTACCAGCAGTGATGGTATGCCTGATGCTATGGAGTGCCTGCCTGAAACCGACCTGAGCATTTTCATGAACTGTCTCTGGGTGACAATTCCCGGAGCAACGGCATTAACAGGTCCTTCGCAGGTATTGTCATCGAGTGCCTTCATGTAGATATTGCATAGGTCATATACATGAATCCACGGGAAGTACTGTTTCCCGTTTCCGAACCAGGCGATGAGGCCCTTCCTGGCGGGAGGCAATATCCTTCCCATGAACCCACCCCGGGGAGATAGTACTATTCCTGGTCTTACGATTACGGTTCTGATCCCATGTTGCCTGAAAAGGTCAGCTGCCTCTTCCCACTTTTTACATACCGATGCAAGGAAATCGGTACCCGGGCGATCCTGTTCCGTCAGTATTCTGTCTGCCGTATCATTACCATAGTATCCGGTAGCGGAAGCTGATATGAAGCAGCTTATCCTGGTTCCCGACAAAAGCATTGCATCAAGGAGCAGCTTTGCAGAGGCTACCCTGCTGTCGGTTATTTCCCTCATTCTTTTTTTGCTCCAGCGCCTGTCGCCTATGCCTGCCCCGGCGAGATGGATTATATGTGTTGTGCCCGGCAATGCGGCAGGGTCGATATATCTATTGTCAGGGTTCCAGTAAAAGAGGGATTTGCCGTCGGCCTTTTCCCTGTTGCGTGACAGTACGGCCACACGGTAGCCGCAGGCAGATAGCAGGGGTATCAGCGCCCTGCCTGTCAGGCCGGTTCCTCCGGTGACAAGCACACTGCCAGCGGGCTTGTTTGTCAGGCTGGATGTATTCATTCAGCGAGTATCTCTTCAACAATTGAAATGGCATCGGCTATGCATTTTTCGCAAACCCTCTCCCTGATGCCTGTCTCCTTGTGGGCCTTCTTCCCTTCAGGGGTATTAAGATCAACCCCGATCAGTCCGGAGCAGGTTATTGCCCCGTTCCTTCTGCCGAATTCATCTGCCAGACGGCGTATGAGGCGTGCCATGGTCTCTTTGGCCTCTGCATCGGGCAGGATAGCCCCCCTGTAAAGACCCAGGACCATCACTGCCCCGGTGATGGCTCCGCAGATCATCTGAAGTCTGCCTATTCCTCCTCCGAAACCGGCGGCCTGTTTAAGTATGGTCTCGCGGGAGTCAGCCATCAGGTCAGGGTATCCCAGCAGTACCGAGTGGCTGCAGTTATAGTCGATGCGGAAGGCCTCCAATGCAAGTGCAATGCGTTTTTCCCTTTTCATGCCGGCAATTCTGAAAAGGTAAAGTTAACGAAATTCATGTCATTCCCCATGCCGTATATATGGTGCTTGCAGATAATAAGGCCGTTCGATTGGGAAAATCTGTGAAAAGATATACTTTTATGGCTCATTTTGCTTAAGGTTAGATTAAGGGTAAAAATTATGGCAAATCAGAAGAAAATCAAAGGAGTAATAGCGATTCTTACCGGAGGAGGAGATGTCCCGGGACTTAACCCGGCAATAAGGGCAGTAACCATCAGGGCGAACCGCGAGGGTTACAGGGTAATAGGGCTTCGCCGTGGATGGGCGGGCATTATGGAACTAAGGCGAGATGCAAAGGTTGACAATGGCGATTGCTACCAGTTACTGACTGACGACCTGGTTAACAAGGCCGGCAGGACGGGAGGAACCTTCCTGCATACTTCGAGGACAAGGCCCAGTCATGTGCCAAAGGATAGCGTTCCTGAGCATCTAAGGGACAAATACACGGCTGAAATGAATGACCTTACCAGCGAGGTTATCAGGAACCTGGAATGGTTGGGTGTGGATTACCTTATACCTATAGGAGGCGATGACACTCTTAGCTATGGGGTTCACCTCTTCAAGCACGGGGTAAAGGTGGTGGCAATTCCGAAGACCATGGATAACGACGTTCCGGGGACCGATTATTGCATTGGATTCAGCACATGCGTAACCCGTACCATTCAGATGACCAACAGTCTCAGAACCTCCGCCGGTTCTCATGAGAGGATAATGGTCCTCGAGGTGTTCGGGCGCTATGCCGGATTTACGGCAATGCTGCCCACTATGGCGGGGGCTGCCAACAGGTGTGTCATTCCGGAGTATGAGTTTGATATTGAGCAGCTTACAAGGCTGCTCGTAGAAGACCGCAATCACAATCCCAGTAAATACTCGGTGCTTCTGATCTCGGAAGGAGCCATGTTCAAGGGAGGCGAAATGATCTTTACCAGTGCAGAGAAGGATGCATACGGGCATGCCAAGCTGGGTGGTATCGGTGATGTTGTTTCAAATGAGATAAAGAATCTGACTGCAAAGTTCAACAGAGGGAAAACCATCAATATAATTAACCAGAAGCTTGGATATCTGGTAAGGGGTGGCGATCCTGATGCAGTTGACTCAATAGTACCTATGGCCTACGGAAACCTGGCACTTGACCTGATCCTGAAAGGCATTCACGGCAGGGTTGTGGTGCTTAAGAACGGAAGATACGACAATGTGCCGATAGATGTTGTGACCTCCTCAAAGAAGGTGGTCAGGGTTCCGGAATATTACAATACTGAAAGGCTCAGACCTTTCTATCATAGTTTTGAGATGAAGCCATTCTTCCTTATGGCTGCCGAATATTAGCAGAAAAGATATTGGAGCAGGGTACTGTCGTAAAATCAACCAGCAAGTTGTTCAGGGTACGCACTCCCGAGGGAGAGCTGGTGGATTGTGCCATAAAGGGGAAGTTCAGGGAAAGGGATATTAAAACCACCAATCCCCTGGCAGTGGGAGACAAAGTTACCTTTGAGCGACTTTCGGACCGGGAGCAGGGGCAGGGCGTGATAACAGAGCTCGAGGGAAGGAGGAATTACATAATAAGGAAATCATCCAACCTTTCGAAAGAGGCCCAGGTAATAGCTGCAAACATCGATCAGGCAGTGCTGATGGTAACGCTGATGAATCCTGAAACCCCGGTCGAGTTTATAGACAGGTTTCTGGTTACTGCCGAGGCCTATTCAATTCCGGCAGTGATCCTCTTCAACAAATCAGATATATACGGGAGAGAGGAAAAGATAAGGCTGGAGTATCTGAAGCAGCTGTACGAAAAAATCGGGTACGGCACACTGACGATTTCGGTCAGGGAAAAGACGAACGCCGATTCGGTTATATCACTTTTCAGGGACAGGATCTCCCTGCTGGCCGGCAATTCGGGTGTTGGGAAGTCATCCCTGCTTAACCTGCTCAATCCTTCACTGAACCTTAAAACCGAGGAGATATCAGGTTATCACAGACAGGGCAGGCATGCAACCACATACCCCGAGATGCATATGATGCCTTTCGGGGGTGCGGTAATTGACACTCCCGGCATAAGGGGTTTTGGGGTCATTGACCTTGAAAAAGGCGAAACCTATCATTTTTTCCCCGAGATATTCAGAAGGTCTTCAATGTGCCGGTTCTACAATTGCCTGCATATAAATGAGCCTGATTGTGCTGTTCGCAGCGCCGTTGAATCAGAGGAGATTGCATGGTCGCGCTATCGCAGCTATCTGAGCATTATGGAGGGCGATGAGGGCAAATACAGGTGATTTTGAATATCTGAAATAATAGGATTAAATTTACCGGGCAAAACTCGATCCCTGATGAAACGGGCAACAACCATTGCTTTCATTTTTCTCATTCTGATAGCTGTCTCCAACTATTTCTATTATCACAACCTTTACAGGAACCAGATCAGGTATATATCAAATCTGCTTGACAGGCAGGTACAGATCGTTGGCCAGGAGGTTGATGAGTTCAGTTTCTTTTTTCAGAGTGACCTGTCCAAAATAGATTTCACCGCGGAGATATCTCAGTTCTTTGATAATGAAGATGTTAACAGAAGGGCCACGGAGAAGCTTAAACTCTATTTTATCAAATACCAGGATTTCATCACAGGCATATCCATCATAAACAACAGGACCGATGTTTTTAATATGTCACTCGATGAGTCGCGTGAAGACTTCAGAAAGGGGGTATTCATCGATGATGATTACTGGCTCATGAATACCTTCAAGACCCACGATCAGCAGAGGATATACAGGCAGGATACCATAAGCAGGGATGAATCGAGGTACAACTACTTTCAGCCTATTTTCGGCTCCGATGGCTCAATTGTAGCAAACTTCAGGATCACGGTTGATCATAACAGGTACTTCAGGGCACTGTTCGAAAGGTTCAGTTCTGAGGAATACCAGTGGCAATGGCTTGTCAACAGCGAGGGTGTTATTGAGCAGAACAATTTCAGGAATGGCGAGATAAAATACGAAGACATAGGCAGGATTATATCCTCAATAGAGGATGGTTCGACGGGTAATATAACCCACAGGGCTATTATAAACGGAGAACCAAGGACAATAATCTCATCCTTCTGTCCTGTAGGCCTGCTGGCCGGAATGGAATATGGCATAATATTTTCCGCCCCGAAGGATTTCTTCCAGAGCTACATCATACGCAACTCACTGGCAATAGTGTTATTTACTATTATCATGATCCTGGCCATAGTATTTACTTTCATCAGGGAACACAGAAGGCAGGGAAGGGAGTTGATCCATTCGAGTGATGCGGAAAAGATGCTTGAGAGGCTCATTGAAGAGATGCCTGTTGGTGTAATAATCTATAATTCAGGAAGGGAAATACTCAAGGCGAACAAGATAGCTGCCGGGTTCTATGCATATGAGGCGGAGTCGGAGATGGCGGGAAAGATTTATCCCGGGCCGGGAACTACTGATGACTCAGGCTACTTTTCCAGGTACCTGGGCGGGAAGTTCAGTCCCGACCAGTTTGTTATCATCAGGAGGGAGATGGGTGAGATGGTCTTGTTCCGAAGCAGTATACCTGTCACCCACCAGGGTTCGGAAGCCACAATGGAGATACTGATAGATGTTACCATGCTTGAGGCGGCAAGGAAGCAGGAGGAGACCTCAAACATAGCGAAATCGGAGTTGCTGGCCAGGATGAGCTACGAGATCAGGACACCGCTGAACGGCATCATAGGTATGGCCGATATGCTTTCGAAATATGATCTGAAGCCCGAGGTATCTGAAATGGTTGGCATCCTGCACCGCTCAACGGAGCTTCTCCTGGGGATTGTCAACGACATACTCGATTACTCGGGGATAGAGTCGGGTAAGATAATTCTCGATGAGATACCTTTCAACCTGCACGAGGAGATCGGCTTTTGCGCCGATCTGGCACAGAGCAGGCTGGAGGATAAAGGCATACGTATTAACTGTGACGTTGACAATAATGTTCCCGAAATGATAATCGGTGACCCCTTCAGGCTCAGGCAGGTGCTTACCAACCTGATTTTCTTTTCAATAGATAGTACTCTGTCGGGAGAGGTCTCTGTTTTCTGCAGGAAAAAAGGGGTTAAGCAGGGGGTCATTACCCTGGAGTTTGATATTAAGGATACCGGAAGAGGACATGATAAATCGGAGCTGAAGACAATATTCGGTGATTTTGTCAGGTCGGAATCTGTTTCCGCCAGGAGCAGGAACACCCAGGGTCTTGGAACTGCCCTCGCACGGCAGCTGGTGGAATTGATGGGAGGGAAACTCAGTGCCTCTTCTCCATCAGGCCTTTCCGAGGAGGCGGACAAACCTGGTACGAGGATACTTTTTACCATATCAGCATATTCCAATGAACGTGTAGAGAAGACATACGACACATCGGGAGTCAGGTCAATGTCTGATATAAGCGCCCTGATTATTACAGGTATGCAGAACAGGGATGAGGACCTTCTCTCCCTTTTCCACCGGACCGGAATAAAGACGGTAGTCACAACTTTCAACAGGTCAACAATCAACCAGATAAAGGCAAGTTTTTCCGGAGGCGATGAAAAGTATAACCTGGTTGTGATTACGGATGATGAGGATATCAACGGCTTCGAGGTGGCAGGGAATATTATGGACAATAACCTTCACGGAGAAGTAGCAATAATAATGGTAAGTGCCATCGACATGAAGGGCAATTATCTGAAATCAATAAACATGGGTGTTGATCATTACCTGGTGAAACCGGTGGATGATAAGGAGATAAGGCATTCGCTGGGGGCATTATTCCCTGAGGCAGGCGCTACTGATGCCCATGAGGAACAGCCAGGTGCCAAGTCGGATTTGCAGATCCTTGTGGTGGACGACAACAGGCTGAATGCAAAGGTTATAGGCTCAATGCTCCGATCACTGGGCTATTCACCCGATTTTGCCGGCGACGGAAGAGAGGCATGCCGCATGTGCGAGACCCGGAAATATGATCTTGTACTCATGGATCTGATTATGCAGGGAATGGATGGTTTTGAGACTTCGGGCAAGATCCTTTCGGGCAGTAAGCCTCCATTGATATTTGCGCTCACTGCTGACAACTCACCTGAAGCCCGGCGCAAGGCTGAAATGTCGGGTATGAAGGAATTCATAAGCAAACCCCTTAGGGTGGATTATCTTAAGGGGATCCTGAGAAAGTACTTCGGAGACAGGGATTCTGATGACAGGTAAGAAGATATCCCCGTCGGAATTTCTGGGATACCGGGCTTTATTACCGGTAGTTGATGTCCGCTCTCCTTCGGAGTATCTGGCCGGGCATATACCGTCAGCGGTCAATATTCCGCTTTTCAATGACACTGAACGTGCGGCCGTTGGACTTACTTACAAGGTGAAGGGAAGGGAGGAATCCGTAAGAGAGGGACTGAAGCTTATAGGTCCCTCGTTAGGGGAGAAATTTACTGAGGCTCTCAGGCTCTCAAAAGGAGGCAGGTTATTAATGTACTGCTGGAGGGGCGGGATGCGGTCGGAGAGCATGGCATGGATGCTCGGCTTGTCGGGACTCACAACCTTTTTGCTGGAGGGTGGTTACAAGGCATACAGGAATCATATATTGGGACAGCTCGCTTCCAGGAGGAACATTCTTATTCTTGGAGGGCTCACCGGCAGTGGCAAGACAGCCGTTCTGAATCTCCTTGGCGACAGGGGAGAGCAGGTGGCTGACCTTGAAGACATTGCCTCGCACAAAGGGTCGGCTTTCGGGTCACTGGGGCAGGGTCAGCAACCAACCACAGAACAGTTTGCCAACAACCTGTTTGACATCTGGAAAAGGTTTGACTTTGACCGGACGATATGGCTGGAGGATGAGAGTCGTAATATTGGCAGCGTCTTTTTACCTGAACAGTTTTACAGGAACATGCAGGAGTCTCCCGTCATAGCCCTCATCTCTCGGCCGGAGGTTAGGCTACCCCGCCTGGTTGAGGAATATTGCTGTTACCCTGTTGAGATGCTTAAGGCATCGGTGATGAAGATATCAAGGAGGCTGGGAGGTGATCGCACCGGCGACGCGGTAAGGGCCATAGAATCGGGCGACCTGGAGAAGGCAGCTGAGATAGTCCTTGTATATTATGACAGGACATACCTCTATTCGCTTGAACAGAGGAAGAACCACATGGTTCACCGCATAAATACTGACACTGCCGATCCCGAAATCAATGCGGCGAGAATCCTCGAGTACGCCGGAAAGCATAACCTGCTTTCAGCCGACTGAGTCGACTATCAGGTAGACCTTGTCGGAACGCCTCATAAAATCATTTACGGGAATTGAACAGAGATCACCCTTGTGTGCCTTTTCAACAGTTTGAAGGTCAACCCTTATTTCCCCTGCCACATATTCAACTGCCCCGGTGGTTGGACCTGTTACAAGGATTTTATTGCCCCTGGCGAGGTCACCATTCTCCAGTTTGATTTCGGCAACGCCTATCTTTGCGAAGTAGTTAGTAATTCTGCCCAGATAAACTTTTGTGGTGGTAGCGGACGATCCGTATCTGCTGCTCCATTCTCCCAGTCTCTGCCCCAGGTAGTAACCATCCCAGAAGCCCCTGTTGAATACTGTTGAAAGCCTCTTTCTCCATTCCGCGATCCTCTCTTCGCTGTATGTCGCGTCAACGATGGAGTTGAGGGCTTCATTGTAGCATTCGGTTACTGTTCTGACATATTCAGCCGACCTTGCCCTGCCCTCGATCTTCATGACCCTGACACCTGCGTCAACCATTTTATTCAGGAATCCTATAGTGCATAAGTCCTTGGGAGACATTATGTATTCATTCTCTATCTCAAGCTCATATCCCGATTCCTTCTCGGTTACAATGTATCCTTTACGGCAGGTCTGATAGCAGGTGCCCCTGTTTGCCGACATGTTGTTTTCATGCAGGCTCATATAGCATTTCCCGGAAATGGCCATGCACAGGGCTCCATGGACGAACATTTCAATCCTGACAGGGTTACCAGAAGGACCTCTTATACTTTTTGTTGAGATGCAGTCATATATGTACCTTGTCTGGTCGAGGTTAAGTTCGCGGGCAAGTACAATAACGTCGGCATAGCGGGAGTAGAATTCGACTGCCTCGGAATTGGTAACGTTCACCTGGGTTGACAGGTGAACCTCAGCACCGACACGGCGGCAATATTCAATGACAGCCATATCGGAGGCGATAATTGCCGTTACGCCGTTTTCTATGGCTGAATCGACAAGCTGCTTCATCTGGCTCAGTTCCCTGTCATAAACCACTATGTTTACGGTAAGGCAGGTTTTGACCCCTTTGTTGCGGCAAAGCGAGACAATTTCCGGAAGGTCAGCGGCGGTAAAATTGTTTGCCGACCCGGCCCTCATGTTCAACTGGTCGACGCCGAAATAAACTGCATCGGCGCCTCCCTGGAAAGCGGCGGTAAGTGATTCAAACGAGCCTGCCGGGGCCAATAATTCAAAATCGCTGCGTTTCATGGCTTATCATTGAGGATAACCCTTATGCATGTTCCTTTTCCAGGTTCAGAGCTACTGACAAATATTTTGCCGTTATGGTATTCTTCTATTATTCGCCTGGCGAGAGACAACCCCAGTCCCCATCCGGTTTTCCGGGTTGTAAAGCCCGGCTTGAATATGGTCCCGAACAGTCTCCGGGGAATACCCCTGCCGGTATCGATGAAGTCGATAATATAATTGCCGGTACTGCCCGAGAACGCAATGGTGACGGAGCCCTTTCCCTCCATTGCGTCGACCGCATTCTTGCAGATGTTTTCAACGACCCATTCGAAGAGTTCTCCGTTGATAAGTGCGGAGGGTCGTTCCACCCCGGTGTTGTTTACTATATTGAAACTTACTTTTGAAGAGGTACGCTTCTTCAGGTAGTTAATAGTATTTTCGGTAATTTCCATAAGGTCGGAAAAGGCTTTTTCAGGCCTGGAACCGATGCCGGAAAAGCGCTTGGTAATCTTCTCCAGCCTGCTGATGTCCTTCTGCATTTCATCGGTAAGTGGTTCGTCGGGGTGCTTGTCGCGGATCATTTCCAGCCAGGCGGAGAGTGAAGAAACAGGTGTTCCGAGCTGATGAGCCGTCTCCTTCGACATACCCACCCATACCTGGTTTTCTTCAGCCCTGCGTGAAGAGCTGAATGCCATATAGGATAACGCCCCGAAAAAGAGGATTACAACCAGTTGGACCCATGGATAGTATTTTACCTTGGTCAGAACTGTCGAATCCTTGTAATAGATGTAGTTGAAATGGCCTTCCCCAAGGTCAATCACAATGGGTTCCGATCTCTGCCTGATCTTCTCCAGCTCTTTTTCCAGTAATTCACTGTTTTCGCTATCCTTAACCCTGAAGTTGGCGTGGGATATTATTTTGCCTTCACCATCGGTAAGAATAAGGGGAACCGAGGAGTTGTTTTCAATTATTGTCGCAACAAGATCGAGATTCCCAGACTCGTTTTCTGCTGCCGTTATAAGACGCTGTGTAGCCATGGCCCACAGTTCAACCCTGCTTCTCTCCTCGGCCTTGAGTCTCATCACAAGGCTCTGGGTGTATCTTAGCGCGGCAAATATTATAAGCGGTGCCACCACCCCTGCGAGCAGCCCCTTGAATAGCAATTTACGCTGGTAGATATTCACTTTTTCACCCTTTTATGATCTTATTGAACAGGTTTCTTACGGGATTGCTCCTGCGGTCCCTGACTATGGTATCGGGCACTATGGTGTCAGTCCGGATTATCTCATCCCACATGATCCTGAATTTAGGCTTTTCATCCTTTGCCGGAGCAATGGTTGTGTCGCGGTTAAACCATCCGTATTCTTCCCTGAGAATCCCCTTCAGCGACTGCTTCTCCTGCTGCAGGTCTTTCCTTATTTCGCCCCGCGCTGCCGATGCATCGTATGCTACTGTCTCCTTATCACCGTTGCACGATATTACCAGGAAGAGGGATGTCCTTCCCAGTCCGTCATCCTCAACAATGCCAAATTCATTATTGGGTGTTCGGCGGGGTGCCTTGCTGCTCAGGACCTGTGAGAGAAGCACCCTCAGGTGGTATTCATAGTCACCGTTGAAATGGTGCCTGCCACTAACCCCCAGGTCGGCGGCCGATGACCTGATCTCCATCTGAGGAATTGCAAAGGTACCCGAGCTTATGAAGAACTCATTCTCAAGCCTCGAAAACCTGATGTCCTCAAGTTCATTTATCTCTATGAACCTTGACATCTTCATTATGGGGTCAAAGGAGACCAGGGCCCCGTCGTCGATAATGAACTGACCCTCTGAAGAGATTGACTGAAAATCGGGATTTAACAGTGAGTCTAAGTTCATCCTCAGATCGAAGTTTCCGGTGATCATTCCCCTGAGGTTTTCCGCCATGATAAAATACTGGCTGAAGTTGCCGAATGAGAGGAACAGACTGTTTATGTCGACATTTTCAAAGGCCAGGGAACTTTCCGTGGTGAATCCCCTTCCGGTATACTGCATTGCCCTCATGGTTCCCTCCAGTTTACCTCCCATTGCGTTCATTGAAAGCCTGTCGATGTACACCCTGCCATCTTCATAGCTCAAATGACCTGAAACATCGTTGGCTGTAAAGGTTTTGTGCCTGAATTCACCGGCAGAAAAGGCAATGTCAGCCCGGTACCCACCAGGAAGAGCAATGGCATGCCGGGACTTTGCCGCAACTTCACCTGTTACTACCCTTGTCAGCAACCCGGGGTCTATTACCGGCGAGCCAATGAAACCGGTTATGCCAACAATCCCTGCATCGCCCTTTATCCAGTCAGCAAAGTCTGATACCTCTCCGTCAACTGTGAACGCCTGGCCGTTGAGCTTCAGCCTGAGGCTGTCGACCCACAGGTTATCCGAAATCATCAGGTTGCCGGTAATCTCACTAAGCTTGTATGGACCGGCATTAAGTGATACGGAAGAAAGGAAAATTGCAGCCCTTGGGTTTAGCCGGGCAAGTGATGCCGGATTTATATTGCTTTTTGCCGGCAGGTCACCTCTGAATGCCAGTGAGGCCCTGACAACTCCCGAAGCTTCGGAAAGGGATTCATTGGTAACCAGGGCTTTCATTTCTCCGAGATCAATGGCAGCATTAATTTCCGCAATCATATCCGGCGAGCGAAGGTTCATGAGTGACATTTTCCCGGTCAGTTCCGACCTCTCCGTTCGGATATCTATCCTGTCGAATACCAGTTGCGACGATGATTCATTTCTGAGGGAACCGTTTGTATAGAATCCGGAAAGGAAACTGTCGGTGAACCTGATGCCTGTTCCCGGGATCTCAATGCTGGCCTTGTCTATGGAAAATGCTGCCTCATAATGCAATAGTGATGCTGATGTCAGGAATCCTTCAATCCTGCAATTTGCGTTTACGGTACCTGACGGCTTGTATTTCAACCATGATCCCTGGTTTTCCGGCAGGAACCCCGAGAGTGATATAATGTCGGCATTTTCTGCTCCGGCGTAGATGCTTGTTGCCCCTGATGCAAGGGAATAGGATCCGTTGATGTTAAAGGCCATTTTCTCAATGAGCAGTATTCCCCTGTTAATGGTAAGAAGCGTGTCAGACTTTGTCAGGTTAAGGGAGAGGCCGGCATCAACGGGCTTCCGTATAGATATATCGCTGAATGTAAGATGGTTAATGGTCAGGTCTGCTTCCGCTTTAAGCAGGGCTTCATGGTCGGAGAATGCGCCGCTGAGCCTTGCAGAGCTGACAAGTGCGCTGCCCGATGTCTCTTTGAGTGAATTTGACATTAAAAGGAGCAGGTTGGTGACTCTGATATTCCTGAGGTCAAGGGTAATACCGGAGTCATCACGGGACTGGTTGTTCCCGGGAAAATCTGTGTTTGATCTTCCGCTGCTGTCGGTGAGCAGGTACAGTCTTCCGTCGGATATGCCTATCCATTCAATTATATACTTCTTTCTCAGGAGATTGGTGGTTCTGAATTCAAGTGAAAGTACTGAAGCAGTTGCGAGAGTGTCATTGCCGTCAACTGCCTGTGGCGACCTGATAACAACGTTACTCAGCACAAATGATGCCCTGGGGAAACGTTTAAGAAGGGTGAGCCTTGAATCGGAGATGGAGATCTTCATGTTAGTCCGGCTGTTCAGCTCGTCTATTACAATACCGGTAACCTTATCACCATAAATGGCGGTGATAAGCAGCAGCGCCGCCATAATGGCTGCAACAGTCATCAGCAGGTATCCGCCAGCTTTTCCAAGGAGTTTCAGTACCATCCTTTCTGTTCCGTATGCTTCAGGGTGAAATACCAGACGGCGAGCGATGCCCCTTTTAAAGGAGGAAGCTCAGATCATCGTTCTCTCCCATTTCTGCGGGAGGGTTACCCCTGAGAAATATCCTCGCCTTTCGCGGGCCGATAAGTTTCATCCTGTGGTTTTCGACAAGCAGCATAGTTCCTTCCCTCAACCCCACAACATATACTCCGGGGTTCACATGAATGAATTCCTCGATTCTCTGTTCACGTGTTTCACCTGCATGACCCATGGGATTTGCATCGAGATAGTGGGGGTTGATCTGGAAGGGAACCAGTCCGAAGGCTTTGAATGAACGGGGTTCGGTTACGGGCATGTCGTTGGTTGTCCTGAGAGTCGGACATGCCAGGTTAGAGCCTGCGCTCCATCCAATATAAGGTGTTCCTTCCAGCACCTTTTTTCTTATGGGTTCTGTCAGTCCGAGATCCTGGATCATTTTCAGGAGCTGCCAGGTGTTGCCACCACCGACAACTATTGCCACCGCATTTTCAACCGCCCTGACAGGGTCGCTGAAGGTGTGAATTGATACTACGTCGTGGCCAACTTCCCTGAAGCGGTTTCTGACCTTTTCCTCGTAGGCTTCAAATGAGAAAGTGACGGCAGCATATGGGATAAACAGTGCCTTAACCGGTGTTTTACCCAGGAAATCCCTGATATTGTTCTTGGGGTAATCAAGATATTCTTCTCCCGCGTTTGTTGAGTTGCTTATAAGTAGTAGTCTCATAATGTAGGATTTAAGGGATTAGTATTCGTCAGATTCATTATGCTGTCGTGAGACAGGTAAGATAGTAGTTGTTAGTTTTGATATTGAATGTCAGTATCTTTCCTGAAAGAACATCCCCTGTTCCGGTCATGATCTTGATTGCTTCAAAGGCCATAAGTGTGCCCGTCACCCCGGGAAGCATTCCAAACAGGCCTGTCTCAGAGGGGGCAGGATTAAGGGTCTTTGCCTCATCGGTAGGATTGTAGCTGCGGTATGATGGGCCGCCGTTGTAGTTGAACACCGAAACCTGGCCTTCGTATGCGTATATGGCCCCGTGTATAAGGGGTTTTCCTGCTGCCCTGCACGCCTCATCAAGCACATAGCGGGTTTCGTAGTTGTCGGTTGCGTCAATTATGATATCCCATTTGTCGGTTAAAGTGACCACGTTTGAGGTTGTAATCCTTATGTTAAAGATTTCAATGGCTGTCAGGTCGCTTACTCCTGCAAGGATCTTCTTGGCTACTACTGATTTCAGTTTTCCGATATCCCTGTGTCCGTAAAGTATCTGCCGGTGCAGGTTTGTCTCGGTAACCTGATCAAACTCAACTATACCGACAGTGCCGGTTCCGGCTGCAACGAGATACTGAAGCACGGGGCATCCCAGGCCGCCTGCCCCTACAACAAGGACTTTCCCGGATTTAATTTTTTCCTGGCCCTTTTCACCTATATCGGGCAGCATAATCTGTCGGGCGAATCTTCTTTTTTCCCTCTCTTTGAGCATATCGTCGAATGCAGGTATTAATTGCCTGGCTACAGGGCAAAGATAATAAATTAGGAGTCACCGGCACCGGAGAGAGTGGAGCCGCATTGGGCGTGTAAGACGACAAGGCAGAAAAAAAGCGGAGAAGGGTTCAATGCCTGTCTCCGCCCGTCGTTAACCTGATATAGTGCTAATCGTTGATGGTAAAGGATATTCCGATTTCAAAGGGATGAATCACGGGTCCCTTGCCTGTTTTGAACAGTGGAGTCATATAGTAGGTTCCGTAAAGCTGAAACATATTATAGCCGACCCTTCCGGTGAATCCATAGCGCAGGAGGTTCAGGCTGAAGTCACTGCTCTCCTTCTCCTTCTGTTTGCCATCGCTGTAGAAAACTGTTTTTGTATGGCTTCCGATCTTTACGGCTCCGATCGGACCAGCTGCCATGGTTATTTTGTTACCGTAATTGGCAACGGGAAGCTGAATTTCAAACAACAGGGGGGCGGTTATGTACCGGGTTGCCAGCTTACTCTTCTCATAGGTTATTGGAGGCAAGGGGACAATGGGTTCTATTATACCGTTGGTCCCTTTTGAGATAGTGTTGTTGCCGTCGAAGACATAGTTGCTCATCTGGAACCCCAGTCCTGACACAAAACCGATATATCGGGAGAGGCCTATATTAACCTGCGCAAAGTTGAAATTTACATTAACCGAATTGCCCGAGTTGAGTGACATGTAGTATATCTCATCGGGGAGAACCATGCTGTTGTCGGGAGTCAGGAAATTGTTGAATCCTATGTCAAAACCTGCCCAATGACCCTGGAACCGCTGCCGGCCTTTTTTGGGGGTTACGGTTTTGTCCTCCTGGTTTTCTGCCAGCATACCCTCAGGTTCATCATCGTATTTCCTGATCACAATGCCGTTGCCCTCGAGTGCTTCGAGGATCTCAATTCCCCTGTTACCGATCCTGAACGTTTTCTTTTCCTGTGAATCCTCTATAACAACAATACTGTCCCCTATTGTTATTATGGTTCCCTCTGTTGTTTTCTGCCCCGCAGCCTTTTTTCCCGTTATTATGCGGCTCGTATCGGCCTGGGATATTCCCTGCATTGCTAATCCGGCAGAAAAAATCAATAATAGTAATCTTTTCATGGTCTTTTTTGTTTTAAATGGATGTCCTGATTTTCCCGTAAGACGGATTGCCGATATAAAAAGTTACTGCAGCGGGTCAACTTTTCTTACGGGCGTCTGGAATTTAATGAAACGTGAGCTGAAATCGAGGGTGCCGGCTTCGCCAGGTTCTCCTTCCGTTACTTCATAAGCCATCTCCCAGCCTAACAGCTTATTGATGCCCTGGATCCCCGCTCCCGCAATTTCCCATCCCTTTAATGGAGAGGGATCGGGGATTGATTCTCCCAGGATTTTTTCCCTGAACATCAATGCAATATGATCCTTAAGGGTAAGAGGTCCGTGCCAGGGCATTACTTCGGCAGGTATAACATCGGCAAGACTCACGGCATAATGCGGGGCAGTGATTCTGATAGTTGCAGGAGACCCTGAATAAGGGGCATACACTATTCTTTCAGGCACTGGTACTTCGGCCGAATCATCAGTCAGGGAAGGTATTTCAGTTTCGTCAATATGATATGCAATCCTGTTGACCGGAAGGTCACTGGCAGGTTTTTCAGGGGCAATATCGGAAGGGGAGCTCTGGACATCAGGTGACTGAATGATCGGCGTGGTGTTGTCGTTCACCACAGGAACAGATTCGGCAACAACATCATGGCTGACAGAGGTAATGTTGTTTCTTAAGGTGAGAGTAAATGCTACCACCAGCAGTGCCACGGAGGCAGCTGCACTGAGAGTTACGACGCCTATGCGGACAGTCCTGGTAATGGGGGATACTCTTATCAGCTTTCTTTTCCGGGGGTAAGGTATTTTTTCAGGTACAAGCTTAAGCCGTTCATAAAGCCGGAAGGTTTTCTGCCTGGAGGTGTCGGAAAGGCAATACTCTTCAACTTCCCTGACCTGGTCGGGGAGGAGATCTCCTTCCGCTGATGCAATACAGAGCATCTCAAATTGTTCCTCCGTAAGGTCGCCGGCACTTTTAAGCAGCCTGCTCTTGAGGCGGAACGAAGCATCTGCGGGCTCCGGCAAGGACTGTCCTTCAAGCCAGTCGTCGGGGATGGTGTCATCCTCGAGCATCCTGAAGAGTTCTTCTTTCTCTTCCGGCGGCAGGGTTCCTGCAAGATAGCTCCTTACGAGCTTACCGATATCTTTTCCTCCCGTACTCATTCAAACTACTGCTTCAATGCTGCCGATGAATCTTTTAAGTTCCATTCTTCCACGGTAGATGCTTATTTTCACCATTGCCTCACTCAGACCTGTTATTTCAGCAATTTCCCGGTAGCTATATCCCTCGTAATCGCGGAGCATGATAACGCTTCTCTGCTGTTCGGGCAGTCTTTCAAGCGCAAGGTTCAGGATTTCTGCCAGGTCATGGCAAGAGCCCTCGAACAGGAGATTACGGTCGTCATGCTCCCCGGTAAGTACCATTTTTGATTCTTTTCTGAGGATGTCGATCATGACATTGTAAGCCGTTGAGAAAAGCCATGATCTGGCGGTGCCGTATTCTATTTCTGACACATGCCGCCATAGTCTTTCAAAACTATCCTGTACCACGTCGGAGGCACGGTCAGCATCCCTGAGGTTTTTCAGAATAAACCTGTAAACCCCGTCGGAGTACTCTTCGACTGCCCTATTGTACTCTTTTACTGTCATTATCCGGATTACAGAGGTAAGACGTATAAAGAGACGGTAAAGTTACAGAAAGGATGCATTATAGGTTTCCGCTCAGCCGCCGGGTTCAGGGCTCTAACCACTGATGGTGCCGCGTTAAGTGGAAAATCTCTTACTCTGATATTTTGAAGTATTTGAAGAAGGGATAAACCACGGTTCTCTGGTTAACGCCAAGTCGGGAAAGATAATCATCGAGAAGGTTCCAGCCCGTGAATCCATCGCCCACCCCGGGTTCCAGGGCATAGAAGGCAAGGTTGGCCAGGGGCTGGGCCATATCAAGCATGTATGTTCCGGCGGGTATGACTTTCCCCTCGACGGCTGAGAAGCGGCCATCGAGCCTGGTCATGTTGTATCCTCCGCTTGAAACGTGATAGAGACGGTCAATTAAGAACTCTTCTCCCGAAACTGTTACAGGTTCCTTCAACTGTGTAACGGTAAGTCCGTGGGTACGGAGCTTCTCGATAATGAACACCATATCTGCTGGGATAAAATAGCCACGCGGTACAGCAGCGCTTCTGGTTCCAACAGGTTTGGTGACAAGGTCGACATTGGGGATTAGTTGCGGGGGATTGTTGATGATGGATGGTTTCACCTGGCGGATGCTTGTGCCCGGGATATTTTCATAGTCGAGCCTCTCATATCCGTACATGCTGAATTTGCCGTCGGATACATAGCGGCCCTCGACAAAGTTGGTAAGGTTGCCGGCGGAGGCCTTCCCACGGATGTTTTTTACCACCTCCTCATCGGCTGCACGGCAGATCGCAAGCATTTCACGTCCATTTTCATGACTGAACCTCAGCAGTTCATCTGCACACACATACTGCGCATAAATCATTTTTTCCCACGATATATAGGAAATCGTTTCAACGAGAATTGCCATACGATTTCTGAGTCCGTATCCCGACACCATGAATTTGCCTTCGGTTGTCCATATCGCGTTTTCGTGGGTATACTCTTTGGGTGGCCAGATGCCCTGGGTGAAACCTCCGTGGAAGTAGATTTCAATGCCGCCTCTCTCCCTTGCACCCTTGGTAATGGCAGGAAAGAAGTTATAGGTAACAAAATCACGCGGAGCCTGATGAGCCGCCGGAACATTCGATCCGGCATAGGCAATCTGGTAACCGTGATTTACCCCGCCCATGCGATGTGTATCGTATATCAGCACCGGGTCCCAGGAATTGAATATATTCCTGCAGAGGGCATTCATGCTGGTTGTCTCGAGCTTGATGGCATCCCTGTTTACGTCGTAGCCTCGTGCATCTTCGCGGATGCCTGACAATAATGGAAGGCCTCTGTTCACACTCCGGGTTTCGTTACCATCGACATTGAAGTTCGGAGCAACCATTATAATCAGGTTATCGAGAAGGTATTCCTTGTCGCCAAAGAGGATATCCCTTATGAGTATCAGCAGCGCCTCCTTACCTTCGTTCTCTCCTGTATGTATTCCACCCTGCAGATAGATGACCGGTTTACCCGACTCTTTTGCCTCACGGGGGGAACTGATACGGGGTTTAGCCATTACCAGCACCGGGCAGGTGAGCCCCCTGTCGCTGGTGTACATGCTGAATACATGAACATACTCACTTTTCCACTGTAGCATGGCAAAGTAATCGAGAATATCGTTGTTGTCGGCTGTGCGGGTAAATCCCGACCGTTCGGCGGCGGTCAGCAACTCCTCAGGCCAGGTTCCGTTCCAGTTCTCTGGCATATTATTGCCCCACCATATCTTCTCCTGGGAGATCAGGGAGATGTTTATTACCAGCAGCAAAAGGATGGTTAAAAGAGGTCTTGGATGGTTCATGGTTTGTGGTTTTTATTATTATTCTGATGTCGTGACGCAGGAAATGTCATCGAGTCGAACTCACAACCGAAGGCGATGTCAGATGTCAGATGTCAGAACCGAGACCGGTGGCAGCCGGGTGAGCTCACGACCGAAGGGAGTAAATCAGAAATCAGAAATCATTCAGACCGTCTTATACACCCTTATCCAGTCGATCTCCATGTTTGAGACCGTATTAAGGGGTGTGTCGACTCCGCCGGCCAGTGACAGGTACATTGGTTCCTGAGGTATATTGCCTGTTTGTGTCATAACCTCTTCGCCATTGACTTTCCATACCAGCTTTTCGGGTTTCCATTCGAGGGTAAAGATGTAAAAGTCCCTGGCATACTTACCCGGGATTGATGTACGGGCTACTGACTTCTCTGAACGGAATATGTCAAACCAGATCTTTCCTTTTCCGGTGCGACAGATGTCAATATGGGGGACCATTTTGTCGCCCAGGAGCCAGAAGGCATTCTTGGCCATCGGGTTGTCGAGTTTTATCTTTGCCGAGAAGATGCCGCATTGCTGCCTGAAACTGTTTCCGGTGTTTATCTGCCCTGATGTATAAGTAAATTCCTTTTTTACGAAACCTGATTTGGGAGACCAGACCTTACCCTCTGTTTTCTGTGGTTTGGTAGTGATGATCAATGCGGAATTCCTTATGTCAAAATTGCCGCTTTCCGTATGGAAATGAAGGTCAGTTTCATGTGAATAGCGATCCTTGAGAAGCTTGTCACCCCAATAATAGTTGGTGAGCCATTTTTTTGAGTCAAGTGAAGGCTTATCAAACTCCTCACTGAAGATAAGCTCCCTTTTCTTCAACGAGTCAAATTTGTCTGAATCCTTTGTTTTGAAATACCAGATAATGTCACTGCTTTTCTTCAGTGTTTCGTACTCTTTAAGCTGTGCGAACATTTCTGTTTTCTCGAATCTTTTACTGTCGAGGAGGTACTCTTTTTTCGTTTTGAATTCATCAGTGGCTAAAAACTCCTTAAGTTCCTCATATTTTGCCAGCATGGTTGAGCCGTCAACTTTTCTGAAGTTGGCAAGATCCTTTGATTTCCTGAATTTGTAGTAATCCTTTATGTCGGCTGCTCCCTTAAGTTTAAGATATTCCTGCAGTCTGGCATACTCCTCTGTTTCGCGGAACAGATTTGATTTGGTTTGTTTTTTCTTGTCCCTGAAGGAGGAGGAGTTTATGAATTTTTCAAGTTCCTCGTAGCTTTTGATTTTATCTGAGCCGTCGAACTCGAGGAATTTTTTCAGAGCGTCGCTGTCCTTTGTCCTGAAGTATGATTTAATCTCTTTGGAGCGGACCAGGTTTTCATAT
>JAVEWX010000127.1:0-8514 GCA_034004335.1 Bacteroidales bacterium
CCAGCTTCAACCTAGCATTGAACCAGAACCCGGTTACCAACCTCAATGGAGAGATTATCGACCTTGGAAACTGGAGGGCAATGGAGGGACAACCTATAGGTATTTACTGGATGCCGGTATATGCAGGGGTTGATCCCGATAACGGGGATGCCCTATTCTACACCGATGACACCAGGACAGAAACCACATGGAACCTCTCTGCAGCTGATTTCCAGGTTGCAGGCGACCCCAACCCCGACTTCGTTGGAGGTATGACCAATACGCTCACATGGAAAGGGATTGATTTCGGATTTACCTTCCAGTTTGTCTACGGTAATGAAATTTTCAACGGTGGCCGCCAGTGGCAGGCCGACGGATTGTCGTGGACCGACAACCAGACGGTTGAATTTTTCGAGAACTACTGGAAGGAGCCCGGTGATGATGCCAAATATCCGCAGCCCCGGTTCCTCGAGGGTAACGGCTACGGTATCTCTTCAATGCTTCTGTTCGACGGTTCGTACCTGAGACTCAAGGATATGACTCTTGGTTATACCATCAAATCACCCGTTCTTAATAAGTATGGACTGACGAGCACCAGGGTATTTGTTAAGGCGCTGAACCTTCTCACATTTACCGAATATCCGGGGTGGGATCCGGAAACCAACTATGTGGGAACCGGCGTTTCTGCACAGACCTACAACCTGAGGCAGGGATACGATTTCTACACGGCTCCGCAGCCGAGAACGATAACATTCGGTCTTCAGCTTGGTTTTTAATCAGGGCCATTTAAATCAATAAAATAATCATTATGATGAAAACAATCAAATATATAATGTTGATCGGGGTCGTGGGATTGATGACAATGTTCACTGCCTGCGATAAGTACCTCGACCTGGAGCCTGAAACGAGCATCGACTACGACCAGGTGTACATCAATGAGGAGGGTGTTAAGCTTGCGCTTGACGGGGCCTGGGACCTTATGGGTTCAGAAAACCTGTTTGCGGGCACAAGCATATTCCAGTCGGATCTTCTTGGCGCGAACAGTTCCACCTACCTGGTATGGGATGGCACATTCAGCCAGTGGAGGAATATGTACAGAAAGTCGCTCAACAGGAATGAATCGACTGTTTCAGGTAAGTGGATCGTGGCTTACAGGGCAATAAATCTCTGTAACAACGTTCTGGCTAACCTCGACAAGATTGAGGATGCTGATGAGAGTGACCGCGTTGAGGGTGAGGCCAAGTTCATAAGGGGTGTTCTCCTTTTTGAACTTGTACGCTTCTATGCCCAGCCTTACGGATTTACCGTCGGCAGTACCCACCCGGGTGTGCCCATTGTAATTACTCCTGTGCAGACATACGAAGACATTACCTTCCCTGCAAGGGCTACCGTAAATGCTGTATATACCAGTATCCTTGATGACCTTGAGGATGCCAGGGACCTGCTTGAAGAGGGCACGGCCGGCGCCAACAGAGGCCTTGCTACCTCAACCAATGCGAGTGCTTTCCTGGCAAGGGTTTACCTGTCGATGAAGGACTGGGCGAGTGCAGCAGCCGAGGCTACAACGGTGATAGATGTATTCGGACCTGACGCACTTAACACTACCCCGCGTGCCTGCTTCAACAACCCGGGCTACACATCGGAAGATGTCTTTATGATCAGGCAGAATCTCTACAGCAATGCCGGCTCAGCCAATAACGGGATCACTACTTTCTTTGCAAGTATGCCGGGTCTGGGCAGGGGCGATGTCCGCATCCAGTCTGCACAGCTTGCGCTCTTTGAGCCGGGAGACCTCAGGGGTGGCATCGAAGACAACCCCAATGCCAAGGTTATCAATGAGATCACCAAGATGTACTACTGGGGTTACGGCACCAGGGCAGGCTACAGGAGGACAACCAAGTGGGGCGATTACAAAACCAATGTACCCGTCATCAGGCTGGCAGAGATGTACCTGACAAGGGCAGAAGCCAACTTCATGGATGCTACCGCCATAGGTGATACACCCCTGAACGATCTCAACAAGATAAGGGCCAGGGCCAACGCATCACTCATTGCCGATGCAGGAGACATTACCCTTGACATTATCAAGCTCGATCGTTACAAGGAGCTTTGCTTCGAAGGCCATGCCCTTCACGACCTCAAGAGGTGGCAGGGAAGCATAGTTGCGCCCTCCGGTTCGGTTTATGCAGGGCAGACACTGCAGTGGGATGACTGGAGACTGGTTCACCCGATTCCCCAGAGGGAGATTGACTGCAACGAAAACCTGGTACAGAACGCTACCAGTAACTAAAAGTTAATATCAATATTTTAAAGGGGGCTGCATGATTTCGCAGCCCCCTTTTTTTCCCCCGTAATTAGGCGGAGTTCATATTTCATCTTAGATTTGCATGGCTTTTAGGAATTAGGTTCTGATTTTTAAAACCAGACTACGAAATGAAAAGGGTGATCTATCTGTTAATATTTGTGGTTCTTGCATCGGTAAATGCTGTAGCTCAGAACACTTCGCTTTATGGCGGACTGGTAATCTCCGATGCACTCTTTTTCATCGACCAGGCAACCATCGATCCGCAGAAGAAGGCCGGCGTGGTATTTGGACTTGACAATGAATTCAAGGTGGCCGGCAACCTTTACCTGGGTGCCGGAATTGAATATTCAGGCAGGGGGTACAGGGTGAAAAGCGATACCAATAATTTCAGTACGGCTGTTAATTATGTGAATTTTCCGGTTACCGGCAGGTATAAATTCAACCTCGAGGACCTCCTGGTAAGCTTTGAACTGGGCCCCTTCCTGGGAGTAGCCCTGTCGGGCAAAACAATCCAGGATGACGGCACAGAAATAGATTATGACTTCGGCAAAGGCGAGGGAGAACTTAGCCATATTGATTATGGATTCATCCTGGGGTACGCGGTCGAATTTGAAGGAGTGAAGCTCCGTTTTGCCTACAATGCAGGATTGAAAAATATTTCTTCAAGCCGCCTGGAAACAATAAAGAACCGCGCATTCACCCTTACCGCAGCTGTTAGTTTCTGAAACATGGAGTATTTTCCCCCGGCAGATTAACAGGCTTTGTGATTACAAAATAAAACCCTACATTTGCCTCCTCAAATTTTGTAGGTTTAATCACTTAAGCGTAAACAATTAAATGGCAGTTAAAATCAGATTAGCTAGGAAGGGCCGCAGGAAGATGGCCTTCTACCATATTGTGGTAGCAGATAGCAGGTCGCCACGTGATGGCAGGTTCATTGAAAGGCTCGGGATTTATGACCCGAACACCAATCCGGCAACCATCGAACTCGATTTCGATAAGGCGCTGGGGTGGCTGCATAACGGCGCGCAACCTACAGATACCTGTCGTGCGATTCTCTCGTACAAAGGGGTATTATTGAAGAAACATCTTCTTGAAGGTGTGAAGAAGGGTGCTTTTGATGAGGCCGAGGCAGAGAAAAGGTTCAACGCCTGGCTGGATGAAAAGGAGAAAAGCATTGACATGAAGCGTTCATCCCTTGAAAGGGAAGGAGAGGAAAAGAAGAGAAAACGTATCGAGGAGGAACGGCTCATAAGTGAAACCCGCGCAGCAGAGATAGCGAAGAAAAATGAAGCGATGGCTGCCAGGGAGAAAGAAGAGGAAACAGCCGCTGAGGTAGAGACGGTTACCGACGAATCAGACACAATTGCCGAAACGACGGACGTACAGGAGCCTGAAGCTGAGAAGGTCGCCGAAACGGCACCCGGGCAGGAGCCCGAAGCTGAGAAGGCCGCCGAAACGGCACCCGAAGCGGAAGCCGGAACCGAAACTGAAAGCGCCACTGAGGCTTAATATTCCTGGTAAAGCAGGGATGACCTTACCTGAACCGGGAACTGATCATGGAAAAGAACCGGTTAAAAGATATAGGTGTTGTTGCCAAACCGAGGGGCATAAAGGGGGGAGTCATCATCAGACTCGATACCTCTGTAACTGAAGAGATTGAAAATGCTGAATCGCTCTTCCTTCTGGTTGATGGGAGAGCGGTTCCCTTTATTGCCGATTCCGTTACCCCCTTCGGGAGTGATGCCATTATCGTGGTCTTCCGATGGTATGATACTCCTGCAAAAATCTCCGGATTTCAGGGATGCAGGGTCCTTATCGAGTCGGCAGAGGAGACCTCTTCAATCCTGCCCGGCCATAAATCACTCATTGGCTTTTCCGTACTCGATGAGCATGGTACTTTCCGGGGCCGGATAGTCTCCGTCGAGGAACAAAAGCATCAGTGGCTTGCCACTCTGGCCAAGGAAGAGGGAACAAGCTTTCTGGTCCCTGTACATGAAGATCTTATATGTTCCCTTGACATTGAGGGCCGGATCATTGTAATGTTTCTGCCGGAAGGCATTGAGGATCCTGGCTGATCATCTCCTTAAAATCCTGACTGCACCCGTCTCGTCAATCCTGATGACAGCTGAGGGCTTTGATACTCTCCTGTCATTCTGCCTGTATCTGACAATATAATCGGCCTCACCGGTTATTGCCTTAACAATCTCTGAAAACATCCGGGGTGCCGGGGTGCCGGTTATATTGGCCGAGGTCGATACGACAGGTCTCCCGAACCGGGCTATCAGTTCTGAACAGAAGGGTTCGCGGCACACACGTATTCCTATATAACTATCGTCCGACAGAAGCACTTCCGGCAGCATACCTTTTCTGGCTGGCAGGACAAGGGTAACCGGCTCTTCCGATAATCTGGCAAGATCATAAGCGACATGCGGCATACCGGCACAGTATATTTCCATCATTTCAACCGAGTCGACCAGTATTATCATGCTCCTGGCCTCGTTTCTCTGCTTTATCATGGATATCTTCCCGATGGCTTCCTTGTGGGCAGCATCACACCCAAGCCCCCATATCGTGTCGGTAGGATACAAAATCACCCCGCCTGCCCTGATTACATTAAGGGAAGGCTCAATATCATCTCTCCAACTTATGTCATTCGCCATTCCGATCCTGTTCTTTCTGCAACCTCCTCAGCTCCTTGTATTTCAAATATACCCCTTTGGCTGTGATGCTGCAGATGCGATACCCGCAACGACCTGCGAACATGCCCCTGCGCAGGAAGTAATTCCTGAAAAACCTCCACGACATATGAAGATACGGGGCCAGTGGTCCGGTCCTTTTACCTGCATAATGATACTCCCTGGCGCTGATCACTGAATAATGCCTGATCTTACGGTCAAAATCATCGAAGCTGTTATAGGCATGATGAATCAGGTTGCCCTTCAGGTGTTCCCCACTGGTCCCTTTACCAGGGATCACCCTTTCATGAACGTTGTATTCTCCCCACCGGCAATTTGTCCGGTTGAAGATCCTTATTTTCCTGTCGGGGTACAGCCCTGAATGCTTCACCACTTTCCCGCAGCATATGTTCAGTCTGTTCATTGTGTAATAATCCCTTAGGGTATCCTGATTGATTATCATCAGCAGCGATCTCCTCAGGTCGGGAGATATCTCTTCATCGGCATCGATGGAAATGATGTGGTCATTAACAGCGAGAGATGTGGCATATTCTTTCTGGTCGCGATAGCCGGTAAATTCCCTGGTGTACACCCTGGCACCCATATCGCTGCATATTTCAGCGGTGCTGTCAGCAGAGAATGAGTCGACCACCACAATCTCCCCGGCAATCCCCTCAAGTGATTTCAGGCATCTGCCTATGCGGTCCTCTTCGTTGAGAGTTATAACTATTGCACTGATGGTTGCCATTGGAATTTTAATGTATCGCAGATTTTCAGGGGTTATCAGAATGCCACATCATATTCCCTCAATGCATCGTTAAGGGATGTTTTCTTGTCGGTCGATTCCTTTCTTTTGCCGATGATCAGGGCGCAGGGAATGTTGTAGTTGCCTGAGGGATACTTTTTAGGGTAGGTTCCCGGTATAACCACTGATCGGGGTGGGATAAAACCCCTGTATTCTTCCGGTGAACTCCCGGTGACGTCAAGGATCCTGGTTGTGCCGGTTATTACGACGTTAGCTCCGAGTACGGCCTCGTTTCCTAACCTGGCTCCTTCAACAACCACACACCGGGAACCGAGGAAACAATTGTCACCAACGATAACGGGTGAAGCCTGCACGGGTTCAAGGACCCCCCCTATGCCTACTCCGCCGCTGAGATGCACATTCTTCCCTATCTGTGCACATGAGCCTACCGTGGCCCATGTGTCAACCATGGTATTCTCGCCGATCCATGAACCTATGTTTACAAATGAGGGCATCAGTATCACTCCGGGTGAGATGAATGAACCGTACCGTGCCACTGCGCCGGGTACAACCCTGACTCCAAGCGACGGATAATTGCTTTTGAGGGGTATTTTGTCGCAGTATTCAAGGGGTCCGGCTTCCGAAGGCTCCATTTTCATTATGGGGAAATACAGTATTACGGCCATTTTTACCCATTGGTTTACCACCCACCCATCACTCCCGGGTTCAGCTACCCTTAACTGTCCGGTGTCAAGCATCTCTATAGTCCTGAATATCTGTGTTCTTACCTCCTGGTTCTGAAGTAACGACCTGTCCTCCCATGCTTCCTCGATGAGCTCCAAGCGGATATTATTCATTTCATTGACCCTTTAAAGACAAATTTAGCAATTGTATTGAAAGACTTTCATAAAATTGTTGACTATGAAAAAAAATCAGGCCGGAAAACCTTCCGGTAGGCAGATCAACGATCTCCGCCAGATTTACCTCACAGAATTCATATAACAGCAATCTCTTATTATTGACCTTTCAGGTGCTGACCCGAAAGAAATTAACCATATATTTGAACCTTGTAACCTGACCGGTTCGATGAAAATAACTAAAACCCATTTCTATGATTAGCAGTATTTTTTGGATTGTGCCCGTTGCTGCGGTAACGGCATTGTTATTTGCCTGGATTTTCTTCAGGGGACTGATGAAGAACTCTGAAGGTAATGACAGGATGAAAGAGATTGCTCAATATGTGCGTGAAGGAGCAATGGCCTACCTTACGCGCCAGTACAGGGTGGTAACAATAGTGTTTATTATCCTTGTTGTGCTCCTGCTTTTCCTGGCCTACATGGGAGTGCAGAATCCGTTTGTGCCTGTTGCATTCCTGACGGGTGGTTTCTTCTCGGGGCTCTGCGGTTTCCTGGGAATGAAGACGGCAACCCATGCCTCTGCCCGGACAGCCCAGGGTGCAACCCAGTCCCTGAACAGGGGATTGCAGATTGCCTTCAGGAGCGGTGCCGTAATGGGACTCGTGGTTGTTGGGTTCGGTTTGATAGATATTGCAGCATGGTTCCTGCTTCTCGACAAGGTTATCTTCACTCCTGCCCACATGTCAGAAGGATTGCGGTGGCTGGGCCTTACCTTTGTGCATGAGGGTACAACCGATCACATGAAATATATTGAAATAACCGCCACCATGCTGACTTTCGGTATGGGCGCCTCAACACAGGCCCTGTTTGCACGCGTCGGCGGAGGAATCTATACCAAGGCTGCAGATGTGGGAGCCGATCTCGTAGGAAAAGTAGAGGCCGGAATACCGGAGGATGATCCCCGCAACCCGGCAACAATTGCCGATAATGTGGGAGACAACGTAGGTGATGTAGCCGGTATGGGCGCCGACCTGTATGAATCATACGCAGGCAGTATACTCGCCACGGCAGCTCTCGGAGCAGCACTGCCATCTCTTACAACCGAAATGCAGATTAAGGCAATCATCGCCCCGATGATTGTTGCCGCCGTAGGCATACTGCTGTCAATAGCAGGTATATTCCTTGTCAGGGCAAAAGAATCGGCCACCCAGAAGAATCTGCTCAATGCACTTCTCCTCGGAACAGGAGGCAGCTCGTTCATGATACTCCTCGCCATGGCGGCACTTGCCTGGGCAGGCTGGGTTACATGGGGAGTATTCGGATCGGTGGTGGCAGGCCTTATGGCAGGTGTCATCATCGGACAATCGACTGAATATTTCACCTCTGATGAGTACAAGCCCACACGCGGCATAGCAAGACAGACCCTTACAGGTCCGGCTACAACAATAATTGACGGCATGGCAGTGGGGATGTTCTCAACATGGGTTCCCGTTATTACCATTGTTGCCGGCATCATCTCAGCATTCGGATTTGCCGGGGGATTTACAGACTTTCCAAGTGGAGTATATGGAATAGGCTTTGCTGCAGTTGGAATGCTTTCAACACTTGGAATAACGCTTGCTACCGATGCCTTTGGTCCCATTGCCGATAATGCGGGAGGTAACGCCGAAATGGCCCATCTTCCGAAAGAGGTACGCGAACGCACCGATGCCCTTGATATGCTGGGTAACACAACAGCTGCTACGGGCAAAGGCTTTGCTATTGGTTCGGCCGCATTAACGGCCATGGCTCTTCTTGCTGCGTACATGGAGGAGGTAAGGCTGAGGCTCGGCAAACTGGCTGACAAGGCCCAGGATGGCTTCGTTGCTGTTGGCGACCTCATATTTTACAAGAGTACAATGCCTGAAGTGGCTGACGGCCGCGAGGCTGTACAAATCACTGCCGCCAGCA
>JAVEWX010000009.1:0-40275 GCA_034004335.1 Bacteroidales bacterium
ACGTAGGTCTCACTGCCACCGTCATTGCCAACAAGAATTGCTGCAAGATGGGGAACCTTAAGACCCGACTTCTTCCTCTTTGCAACCTCTCCGGCAATCTCCTGCCTTATTTCTGCAGCTATCTTGTTCCCGTCAATTAATTTGTACATAATCTGTAATGTTTATTCCGATTTGCTTAAAGAATCTTCCCGAACCAGCACTCCTGCGGGGTAGGGATTCTACCGTTAATTATCTCCTGCCCGCGAGTCTGGCCAGGTTGCTTCTTCCTCCTTTTGAGGCAACACTTTTCATCATCCTCCTGGTCTCATCAAACTGTTTCAGAAGCCTGTTGACCTCCTGTACCGAAGTACCGCTTCCCTCAGCGATCCTCTTTCTTCGGCTGCCGTTGATTATATCCGGCATTGCCCTCTCTGAAGGGGTCATGCTCCTTATTATTGCCTCAACTCCCTTGAAGGCATCATCATCAATATCGAGATTTTTTATAGCCTTGGATGCACCCGGAATCATTGACATCAGATCCTTGACATTCCCCATTTTCTTTATCTGCTGTATCTGATTGATGAAATCATTGAAGTCGAACTGATCCCTGGCAATCTTCTTTTGCAGCTTGCGTGCCTCTTCTGTATCATACTGTTCCTGAGCTTTCTCTACAAGAGAGACAATATCACCCATCCCAAGTATCCTGTCGGCCATCCTCGAAGGGTAAAAAATGTCTATGGCATCGAGTTTTTCGCCGGAACTTATGAATTTGATGGGTTTGTTGACCACTGCTTTAATAGTGAGCGCCGCACCCCCTCTTGTATCGCCGTCAAGTTTGGTAAGCACAACACCATCAAAATCGAGTCTGTCATTGAATTCCTTTGCCGTGTTTACGGCATCCTGACCCGTCATCGCATCAACAACGAACAGTATCTCATGCGGATTGACAGCCTTCCTGATGGCAGCTATTTCATCCATCATCTGCTCATCAATCGCCAGTCGTCCGGCAGTATCTATGACCACCAGGTCAAAACCCCCTCTTTTTGCCTCCTTCACAGCATTTACCGCTATGGATACTGGATTCTTAGCACCCTCCTCGGTGTAAACCGGAACATCGATCTGGGATCCGAGTACCCTGAGCTGCTCTATGGCAGCAGGACGGTAAATGTCACCCGCTACCAGGAGAGGTTTCCTGCCACGCTTCGTCTTCAGTGAGCCGGCAAGCTTGCAACTGAAAGTGGTTTTCCCGGAACCCTGGAGTCCAGCTATAAGAATTACTGCAGGATTAGCCTTGATATTGATGTCAGTCTTATCCCCGCCCATGAGTTCCACCAGTTCATCATGAACTATCTTGATCATCATCTGGGAGGGCTTCACAGCCTTGAGAACATCCTGTCCGAGGGCTTTCTGCCTGACAGTGTCGGTAAATTGCTTGGCTATCCTGAAATTGACATCTGCATCGAGGAGAGCACGCCTTACATCCTTGAGGGTCTCTGCCACATTTATCTCCGTGATCCTCCCCTGTCCCTTCAGTATCCTGAAGGAGCGTTCCAGCTTTTCACTCAGGTTCTCAAACATGATCTATGAATTAATAAATCTACATTCTGTCAGGCATCTCTATCCCCAGCAACCACATTGCCGACCTTATTGCATCAGCAACTCTCTCCGATAGCAGGATCCTGAAATCTCTCCTCTCAGGCTCCGGCTCATTGAGTATTGAGTACTCATGGTAGAACTGGTTATATTCCCTGGCAAGCTCGTAAGCATAATTAGCTATAATTGATGGATTCAATTGCCCGGAAGCATCATTTACGACGGCGCTGTATCTCCTTAGAAGCTTGATCAGACCGATCTCCTTGGGTATCGGAACCACCCGGAGGGCGGCTGCCCTGTCAGCAGGCAATGCCAGTGACTCAGCCTTTTTCATGACTGAATTGATACGGGCATATGTATATTGAATAAATGGTCCTGTATTTCCGTTGAAGTCAATCGATTCCGCGGGATTGAAAGTCATATTTTTCTTCGGATCAACTTTCAGTATGAAATACTTAAGGGCTCCCAGGCCAACCTTACGGAAAACCTCCTCCTTTTCCTCCTGCGTAAAACCTTCCAGTTTACCCAATTCCTCCGACATCGACCTTGCCGTTTCAACCATCTCATCAATCAGATCGTCCGCATCCACAACCACCCCTTCCCGTGATTTCATCCTTCCCTCAGGCAATTCAACCATCCCATAGGAGAAATGATGCAGTCCCGAAGCCCATTGGTACCCCATCTTTTTAATAATGGAGGCAAGAACCTGAAAATGGTAATTCTGCTCATTACCAACCACATATATAGTCTGGTCGAAATTAAAGTCCTCATGTCTTATCACTGCAGTTCCCAGGTCCTGTGTCATGTAAACCGCAGTACCGTCAGCCCTGAGCAAAAGTTTATTGTCGAGCCCCTCTTCCGTCAGGTCAATCCATACCGATCCGTCGGTCCTCTGATTCACGAGCCCTCTTTCCAGGGCATCTTTTACTATCTCCTTGCCGCGGAGGTAGGTTTCTGACTCATAGTAGATTTTGTCAAAGTCAACGCCCAGCCTGCGATAGGTTATATCAAATCCCTCATATACCCACTCATTCATTTTTCTCCAGAGGTTGACAGTATCCGCATCACCCGACTCCCATTTTATGAGGAGTTCCCGGGCCTCGCGCATCGAGGGGGCGTTATCACCTGCCGTCTCGGGTTTTTCACCGCTTCGGATAAGTTCCTCCACCTCCCTCCTGTAGTCCCTGTCGAACATCACATAATATTTGCCAACGAGGTGATCACCCTTTAATCCCGATGACGAGGGAGTCTCTCCTCCTGAGTGTCTGAGCCAGGCGACCATTGATTTACAGATGTGTATACCCCTGTCGTTTACAATATTCGTTTTAATGGCTTTATGTCCCGTTGCTCCAAGAATCCTTGAGATCGAGAAACCCAGAAGGTTATTGCGTATGTGCCCGAGGTGAAGCGGTTTGTTGGTGTTCGGAGAAGAATATTCGACCAGTATTACTTTGGGATCGACTGACGGCTGCAATTGTGTATCTGGTTCATTATCTGCCATCCTGTGAAAAAGATCTGACCAGTATGCATCGGACAATACCAGGTTCAGAAACCCCTTGATGACATTGTAGCTGCTGATTTCCGAATACTTTTCGGAGAGGTATTTCCCGAGTGTCTGTCCTGTTGCTTCAGGTGTATTTCTGGAGTACCGGGTGAAAGGGAACACAATAACCGTAAAGTCTCCGTCGAACTCTTTTCTTGTTTCCTGAATCTGGATTATGTCAGGATCGACATTACAATAATAACTGCTTGATAAGGCGTCAATTATGTATCTCTTAAGCTTGTCCTCCATCTGATTGCCTTTTGTCGGCGTGCAAATATAAGTACTTTATGGGTTTTTACCATACTTCGGACCACCGGCAGGCAGGAAGACAAACGGGTAACAAATCGCTGTGCGTTTAGACCAACCATGGTATTTATTTGACAACCGGCCATTTCTTTTTGATGAACTTCATATTTCTTTGGAAAAGATTCCTTAATTTTGAAAGGAAAGATCAAAATATCAGCCGGGAGAATGAAGGAGGTCAAGGATCTAAGAATAGAAGGTTCAGGTAAGATACCAACCATTGAACTTACTGCACTTAACGGTGAGGTGGTACTTTCCGGACGGTCGATCCCCGAGAATGCCGCAAACGTTTATGAACCCGTATATGCCTGGGTCAAGGACTATATAAGAAACCCCAGGAAAGTGACAAACCTGCGGCTCAATCTTGATTACTTCAATACTGCAACTTCAATCTGGATTGCAAAGATTGTGAAGGCCCTTTCATCTATCTCAAACCCCGATTACATCCTGTTCATTCATCTTTATTTCAACATAGAGGACTTTGATGAAATGGAGAATGAAGATCTCAGGGATGAACTTGCCCCAATCCTCGATATTATTTCCGATACCAAGATCAGTGTCGGTGTGAAGGTTTACGGCACAGATTCTTCAGGGGCGGTTATAAAAGAAAACATGATTCTTATCTGAACGGGGCATCTCCCCCTCTGCCGGAAATTTCTTCAATCCCTCTTTTTTAAGTAACTTTATTGCATATTAATCATTGCCGGCAATGAAGTATCTCATTCTTTCAACACTCATATTTACCCTAAGCCTGACAGCCATGAATAACAAGTATCAGAAAACGGGCGACAGGAATCCCTGTGCTGCCGGGGCTTTCTATCCCGCCGCACCAGAAGCCCTGAAGAGAGAGATTTACGGCCTCTTTTCTGCTATCGGTACCAGGGAAACTTTCTCAGGAGTCAGGGCAATAATCATACCCCATGCCGGGTATGTATACTCAGGCAAGGTGGCAGCATCCGGCTTTGCAGCCATACCCCCCGATCAGGGCTATTCGAATATATTCCTGATCGGTTCAAGTCACAGGGTAGCATTCAACGGAGCCTCCGTGTACAACACCGGCAACTACATTACACCACTGGGAACCATAAAGGTCAACCTGCAGATAGCCAATGAGCTCATCGAGAACTCAAGACATTTCACTTTCAAACCCGATGCTCATCTTCAGGAGCACTGCCTTGAAGTACAGTTGCCTTTCATACAAAGTTATTTCAGGAATCCTCCCCCGATAGTCCCGATAATTATAGGTTCAAACGACACCGGGACAATAAAGGCTATAGCCGATGCTCTCAAGCCATGGTTTACTCCCGATAACCTCTTCATTATAAGTAGCGATTTCACGCACTACCCTCCCTATAGCGATGCCGTAAGGATTGACAGGGAGACCGCCAGCGCCATCGTAACGGGTTCCTCTGAGAAATTCCTGTCGGTTCTGGCAAGGGAGGAGCCCGGAATACAGAACCTGGCCACAAAAATGTGCGGATGGTCCGCGGGGCTGACACTCCTCTATCTTACTGAAGATATACAGGGTGCCAGGTATGAACACCTGATGTACATGAACTCCGGAGATTCACCATACGGTGACAGGGAGGGAGTTGTCGGATACAACTCGTTTGCAGTAGTTGAGCAGAAAGATCCATTTACCATTGAGGAGGAAGATGAACTATTCAATATAGCCAGGAAATCAATCGAATCGACTCTTTTCGGGCACCAGACCGCTTCCCTCAACCTTTCAGGTCTTCCCGAATCACTCAGGACACCTTCGGGAGCCTTCGTAACCCTTTACCGGGATGGCAACCTGAGAGGATGCATAGGTCGTATAACATCGTCTGACCCTCTGTGCGAATGCGTGGCTGAAATGGCTCATGCAGCTGCATTTGAGGATCCCAGGTTCCCCCCACTTACACAAAAGGAATACAGCGACGTTACAATCGAAATCTCTGTCCTGAGTCCCTTGCATAAAATCAATAACATCAACGAGATAGAGATAGGAAAGCATGGCCTTTTATTGAAAAAGGACGGGAGGACCGGAGTATTGCTGCCGCAGGTCGCAACAGAGAGGGGCTGGTCAGTAACCGAATTCCTTGAAAAAACTGCTTCAGAAAAGGCCGGCATAGGAAAAGATGGCTGGAAAGATGCTGAAATATTCATTTTTGAGGCATTTGTGCTTCATGAAAAGAAATAAAGACCGGTATGTATCATGTTGCCTTGACCGGATCGACAGTACTATTCTTTTATCTTTTTACAGCCCTTCTGTGCAGGGAGAATTTTGCAGGCAGGATGGCAGTAAGGAAATTATGGAACTTCCTGCTGCTGATAACTTTCCTGGTAACCGCACTGGCCGGTATAATCCTGGCGCTTCAAATAAGCCTGGGATTTGAAATTCCGGGTCTGAAGGAATTGCTGAAGATACATGTTGAAACAGGTATTGCCTTCTCATTTACCGCAATACTCCATATTATAAGGCATTTACGTTACTTCACCGGAAGATATAATACAACATCAGGAGGACTATCTGATGTGCATACCCTCCCTGAATCACCTGAGATTTTGCCGCCTGGTAATATTTTCGCGCTGGGCTTCGTAACATCAGCACTCCAGCTTCTTGCGCTCCGGGAATTCCTCAACATGTCGGGGGGTTATGAACTGATAGCCGGAACCTACTTCTCTGTATGGCTGATTATTTCTGCAGTTGGTGCTTATCAGGCAGGCGGAAGCCGGTCTGCCTCCCTCAGAAAAATAAATATGTGGTTATTCATCAGCCCTCTTATTACGCTTATTTTGCAGATGGCCGGGTCAAGGTTTTTCATTCTTCCGGGTGAGACACCCGGCTATTTCAGAATACTAATAATGATGCTTCTGGTACTGTTGCCGGCATGTTTTATTTCAGGATATTCTTTTGTCAGGTTATCGTTGCTGTCGCCAGGACAGGCAGGTTATTCCTATGCAGTTGAAACAACGGGAGGGATTGCCGCAGGACTGACAGTTGCAATCATCACTTCCGGAATTGCAGGTACTTTCACCCTCTGGTTGCTTCTTTCCATCTCATCCTTAATGTACTTACTCTTCTTCGACAATCAAGGAAAAAGAAAACGGGCATTCCGCTCAACAGCTACCGGAATATTCATAATTGCCAGCCTTACTATAATCCTGATACCGGTTGACACTTTACTCAGAAACAATCTCATCAGAGGAATCACAATCATTAAGTCGACAGATACACGGTTCGGCAACATTGCCCTGGGCGATTATGCAGGGGAAAGAACAATATATTATAACCATTCAATAGCAGTGTATGAACACGATATCAAGGACCGGGAAGAGGGAGTGCATCTCGCCATGCTCCAGCATCCTTCGCCGGAAAAAGTGCTTGTAATTTCAGGCTCATTAAGGTCAATGCTTCCCGAGATAGACCGCTATGACAGAGTAGAAGTAACCTTTATTGAAAGAGATCCTGAGCTGATTGAAGCATATTCCGGCGCGGTGCCGCGCACTTCGGATATACTTACAGAAATACTGCACGAGGATGCTTTCAGGTATATTCGATCCACCGGCAGTCGATTCGACATTGTGCTGATGCATCTGCCTCCCCCGTCATCACTCGCCCTCTCCCGCTATTATACGACAGAATTCTTTTCCGGGGTGAAGCAGATATTGAATATTGATGGAGTACTGGCTTGTTCACCCGGCTTTTCATCAACATATCTGAATGATGAAGTCCTCGATCTGTACGGGTCTGTATACCAGACCCTGAAACTCTCCTTCAGGAATGTTCTTCCGGTAGCGGGAGACAGGCTCTGGTTACTGGCATCAGATTCCCGGCTGTCAACTGATTTCGCGGCACTTGCGATGGATCGGAAGATCACAACAGCCTATATAGGAGGAGGTTATGTAAGTGATGATCTCACTGCCGGGCAATCTGAAAGAATCAGGGAGGTCCTTCCCGGAAGAGGTAAAACCAATACCCTGGAGAGGCCTGTTGCCGGACTGTATTATCAGAAATATGTCCTCAGCAGACACAATGTCTCATCCCTCCTTCCGGTGTTGGTACTGGCCGCAATGATCATCATTTCACTGGTACGTGGAGGCAGGAAGGGTATTGCCATGTTTTCCGTGGCTGCAGCACTGTCGGGCTTTGAGATGACCCTTCTGTTGCTTTTACAATCGACCGCGGGCAACATGTACTATGCAACAGGTATAATAACATCATCATTCCTGGGCGGACTGGCAGGAGGCTCCTGGCATGCCAGGAGCATGTCACGGTTGTCGGGAAACCGTTCATCTGCCATCATGCTTACAGTCTTCTACCTGCTGTCGGGGGCAGCAATACCTCTGCTGATAAGGGTAGAGTCCATCCTTATTACGCCCTTGCTTGCCTGCCTGTCGCTGGTACCTTCCTACTTTACCGGCAGGTTCTATGCCATAGCTGCGGAGGAACGGAACAGGAACGGAACCCTGCCGGTAATTTACGGGGCAGACCTGACAGGAGCAGCCCTGGGGTTCCTTTTTACCTCAATACTCACAGTGCCTCTGCTTGGAATGAGAATGTCAGTCCTGATTCTTGCAATGATTGTTTTTGCAGGTTATTCTCTTGGTACAGTACTTAACAAATAGTAGCTTTAAATTCTGTTTCTTCCGAAAATGAAACCTCAGAAAAGCATCAGATCAAGAAGGGATTTCATAAGGGTCTGCCTGGCTTCATCAGCGGGTATTTGCTCAATACCCCGTAGTCTGAATGCAACCCAGTCGGGCCCGGTTCCGGCGAAACACATGAAGGAGGCAAGATACAGCCAGCAAACGCCTCGTGGTGTTGCCTGTCTTATCTGTCCCAATGAATGCACACTCCTGGAGGGCGAAGTCAGCGAGTGCAGAAACAGGATTGTGGTGAATGGGAAGCTCTATACTATGGCCTATGGCAATCCATGTGCCTTGAACATCGATCCGGTTGAGAAGAAGCCATTGTACCATTTTCTGCCGGCATCACGATCATTGTCGTTAGCCACTGCCGGATGTAATCTTGCCTGCCTCAATTGCCAGAACTGGGAAATATCGCAGACAGGGCCTGACAAGACCCGCAACATTGAGCTAATGCCTGACTCAATAGCAGCCACAGCAAAGGCAAATGATTGTTTATCTGTGTCTTATACCTATTCTGAACCAGTTACTTTTTATGAATATGTTTACGATTCGGCCCTCGCCGCCAGAAAAGAGGGAATAAGAAACATCATTGTATCAAACGGTTACATTAACCGGGAACCACTGGTCGATCTCTCAAGGGTGATCGATGCAGCAAATATAGATCTCAAGGTTTTCAACGAGAGTACCTATCTCAGGCTTACCGGTGGAAAACTGAAGCCGGTTCTCGACAGTCTGGAAACTTATCTGAAGGCGGGTGTATGGCTTGAGATTACGAACCTGGTTGTGCCGGGCTACAGCGACAGGGAAAGGGAGGTTACAGATATGTGCCGATGGCTAAAGGGTAATGGATTTGCTGGCGTACCATTGCATTTCAGCCGTTTCCACCCACAGCACAAACTCGACAAGCTGCCCCCTACCCCTCTGGCCGTTCTGGAAAGATTTGCAGATATTGCCACATCGGAAGGCATCAGTTTTGTCTATATCGGTAATGTACCCGGTAGTGACAGATCGAACACTATCTGCAAGGTTTGCGGAAAAGAGGTGATTAGGAGGGAGGGATACACCATCACCCTGAATAACCTGGTTGATAATCGTTGCGGCTCCTGCAACTCAGTCGTGGAGGGAGTATGGAAATAGACAGATCAAATGCACCATTAAGGTACAGATACCAGAAGACCGAAGGCCTGATTTCCATTATTGTAAATGTAGGCCTGTTCATGATAAAGTATTGGGCCGGAATTGTATCGGGATCTATTGCCATCATGGCCGATGCCTGGCACACCCTTAGTGACTCCATAAGCTCTGTAGCAGTAGTGTTGAGCGCAAAACTGTCGGCAAAGCCTGCTGACGATGACCACCCTTTCGGTCATGGGAGGATAGAACTGATTACCTCACTCTTCATCGCAGTAATGCTTTTCCTAATTGCCTACGGATTCATACGGGAAGCATGGGAAAGACTGTCGCAGGGCAGCGGAGCTGACTATGGGACACTGGCAATAATTGTTACGATAGTCTCAGTACTGGTCAAGGAACTTCTTGCACAATATGCTTTCAGGCTTGCCAGAAGAACAGGTTCAGAGGTATTGAAGGCGGACGGTTGGCACCACCGAAGCGATGCCATATCTTCTGCCGTAATTCTGGCCGGTATTTTTGTCGGGAAGTATATATGGTGGATTGACAGTGCCCTGGCTGTCACAGTGGCCCTGCTTATAGCCTGGTCAGCATTCCGGATCATTACAGGTACGGTTAGTTCCCTGCTGGGGGAACCCCCTGACAAGGAGCTTATTGACACGATAAGGGAGATAGGCAGCCATGCCGGAGGATCAGCATCTGATTTTCATCATTTTCACTATCACAACTATATTTCGCATTCAGAGCTTACTTTCCACCTGCGGCTTCCAGGCAATATAACGATTGAAGAAGGACACAGGATTGCTGACAGAATAGAAAAAGAGATCAGGCAACAGTTGGGAATAGAAACCACTATCCATCTTGAGCCGGAAAAGGAAAAATAATATGAAAGCTGAAGAGGCAAAAAGGAGAATCGATCTTCTCCGTACAGAGATAAATCGGCACAACGATCTGTATTACAAGCTTAACAAGCCTGAGATATCGGATTTTGAATATGATCTGCTTATGCATGAGCTGGAGACGCTCGAAAAGCTGTTTCCCGAACACAAGGCGTCAGACTCTCCTTCACAGAAGATCGGCAGCGACATTTCAAGGGAGTTTGTACAACTGGATCACGAATACCCTATGTTGTCGCTGGCCAATACCTACAGTAATGAAGAGCTAATCGAATTTGACAGGCGCATAAAAAAGAGTGCCGGCAGAGATGTCTCCTATACCTGTGAACTGAAGATTGACGGTGCGTCCATAAGCATAAAATACTCAGATGCCAGGTTTAATTATGCCGTAACCAGGGGAGATGGAGAAAAGGGAGATAATGTCTCTGCCAATATCCTCACCATTAAGTCTTTACCCAAATCCATAACAGGTGAGAGGGTCCCTCGCGATTTTTTTGTCCGCGGTGAAATTATTTTCCACAGAGAAGATTTCAGGTTACTGAATGAAGCCAGACTGGAGTCTGGTGAACAGCCATTCGTAAACCCCAGAAATGCGGCGGCAGGCACAATCAAGCTGCTTGATCATGTTGCTGTGGCTGCCCGGCCACTTGACTGTTACCTGTATTACCTGCTCGGCAAGGACCTTCCCTCCCGCTCTCATTATGAAAACATGCAAAGGGTTGCTTCATGGGGATTCAAGGTCTCTGACGCAATGAAACTGTGCAACAGTATTGACGAGGTAGTTGATTACATAAAATATTGGGATAATGCCAGAAAAAACCTTGACTTTGATATTGACGGGGTTGTTATTAAAGTCGACAATCTTGACCTTCAGTCTGAACTGGGTTATACTGCAAAAACCCCCAGATGGGCTGTAGCCTACAAATACAAGGCGGAACAGGCATCCACCCGTCTTGTAAGCATCTCCTTCCAGGTAGGACGCACCGGAGCCGTGACTCCTGTTGCCAACCTTGAGCCTGTCTTTCTGGCCGGAACAACAGTAAAGCGAGCTTCGCTCCATAATGCCGATCAGATTAAACTTCTCGACCTTCACTGCAACGATACTGTATTTATAGAGAAGGGGGGTGAGATAATACCAAAAATCGTTGGAGTTGATGGTGAAATCAGGTCTCCCGACTCACGACCGGTTGCATTTCCCTCCTCTTGTCCGGAATGTGGGACGGCTCTGCAAAAAACCGAGGAAGAGGCTAACTGGTACTGTCCCAATTATAGAAGCTGCCCTCCTCAGATTAAGGGACGGATTGAGCATTTCATCTCAAGAAAGGCCATGGACATAGGAGGACTTGGCGAAGAGACAGTCGATCTGCTATATTCGGAGAACCTGGTAAGAAATGTTGCTGACCTCTATGAACTCAAAGCCGAAGCATTAGCAGAACTTGAGAGACTGGGGAAACGGTCGGCTGCAAATATCATCAGATCGGTCAGAAAATCAACAGGAACTCCCTTTCACAGGGTATTGTATGCACTGGGTATAAGGCATGTCGGGGAGACAACTGCCCGTACCCTGGCGCATCAATTCGGCAGCATTGAAAGGTTGGCGGAGGCCTCCCGTGAGGAGCTTACCAAAGTACCTGACATAGGCCCGAAGATAACCTCTTCAATCATCGATTATTTCAGCGATACTGACAATATAAGCCTCCTGGTGAGACTTAAGGAATATGGGCTGAACTTTGCCATGCCTGAGACACAACAAATTGAATCAGAGGGCATCCTGTCGGGCAGGACTATAGTGATTAGCGGGGTCTTTGTGCACCACAGCAGGGAAGAATACAAGGAAATGATAATGAGACTGGGAGGAAAATACTCCTCATCAGTAACCTCCAGGACCGATTTCCTCCTTTCAGGGGAAAGCCCGGGACCTTCAAAAACAGAAGCAGCCAGGAATCTTGGAGTCCAAATCATTGATGAAGAATCTTTTCTGTTGATGATAGGACAATTGTCGTAAAAACTGAATCTTCTATGGTAAAAAAAATTAGGTTTGCATTATGGAACTTTTCAAGACTGCAAGAATAAGGGCAGGCAACAGGAAGCTTGCGAGGATGGCTCTCCGAACCAATAGGAGCCGTGCTTTCCTCAACCTTGCAGAGGTTAAATCGATAGCCATTCTATGGGATATCTCCAATGCCGACGACCTTGCTCCCATCAGCGATTTCATCCTTCAGATGAGTGAGAGAGGCATAAAGGTTGACATTCTTGGATTCTTTCAGGGTAAAACTCTTCCCGATAAACTCACGGCCATCAGGTATCTGGAATGCCTGAAACGGGAAGACTACTCATTTTTCTTCAGACCAAAGCCGGCTGTGGCAAACAGGTTCATGGAAGCGGGATATGAGGTATTGATTGAAATATGTTTCAGGGATAATTTCCCATTAAGGTATGTTTCGACCCTGTCTGCCGCCAGGATGAAAATAGGCCCAGCCTTTAAAGACGATAAGACCAGGAGTCATATTGACATGCTCATTGATACAGGCATTGAGAGTAACGTAAAGGAATACCTCAGGCAGGTTATTATCTATCTTGAAATGATTAATAAGTAAGGTATCATAGATGAAGAAATTCAGGGGAACGGGAGTTGCCATCGTCACTCCCTTTAAAAATGATTCAAGTGTTGACTTCTCATCACTTGGCAAGGTAATAAATCATGTTATTGAAGGAGGAGTAAGCTATATTGTTGCCCTAGGAACAACTGGTGAGGCACCGACAATATCAAAGGCCGAGAAACAGGCAATCATCTCCTACGCTATTGAGGCCGTAAACAATCGTGTTCCCCTGGTAATAGGTATCGGGGGCAACAACACCCAGGAAATCACAAATTTCATCAAGAATACTGATCTTAACGGGGTCGAAGCCATTCTGTCCGTTTCTCCCTACTACAATAAGCCAACCCAGAGAGGTATTTACATGCATTACAAGGCTGTGGCAGCCTCCAGTAACCTTCCGGTAATCATGTACAACGTTCCCTCGCGCACCGGTTCAAATATGTCGGCTGAAACCTGTGTCCAGCTGGCCAGGGAGTGTGACAACATAATTGCAGTTAAGGAGGCCTCCGGAGATTTTACACAGATAATGAAAATTCTCAGGGACAAACCCGATGAATTCCTGGTGATTTCCGGAGATGACATGAATGCTCTTCCGGTTATCGCTGCAGGAGGATCAGGCCTGATATCGGTACTGGCCAACGCATTTCCCACAGCCTGGAGCGAAATGGTAGGGCAGGCACTGAAAACAAACATGAAAGCCGCCAGGGAGATTCAGTACAGATATCTTGAGCTCATTGAACTACTTTTTGTCGATGGCTCCCCTGCCGGGATAAAGGCTATGCTACAGATCAAGGGTCTGTGTCAGAATTATCTGAGACTTCCGCTGGTGCCTGTCAGCAAACCTGTACTGGCAAGGATACAAAAGGCTGTCGATGAGATCAGTTAGGCTCTGGTGCACTCAATGATGCACCGTGACAATGCTTATATTTCTTGCCGCTGCCGCATGGACAGGGATCATTTCTGCCTACCTTCTTCTCTACCCTGACAGGTTCGACTCTCTGCTGACGTTGTTGCTGTGATCCCTGGTCGCCTCCACCTGTGGCAAGCTCGGGACGTGATGCTCTCAGATTACTCATATCGGTACGTCGGCGCCTCTGTGCCTCCTGTACCTGGTCGGTTGACTGAGTCGGTATGAAACCTTTCATCAGGGTGCCAATTACATCCTTGTTGATCCGGTTAAGCATCGTCCTGAACAACTCGTATGATTCAAACTTGTATATAAGTAGAGGATCCTTCTGTTCATAGGTGGCATTCTGCACCGACTGTTTCAATTCATCCATTTCACGAAGGTGCTCTTTCCACGCCTCGTCAATCGTGGAAAGAACGACAGTCTTCTCGTATGCCCTCACTATTTCACGTCCGTCCGATTCAACAGCAGCCTTAAGGTTCACAACCACCTGGAACACCTTAACACCGTCAGAAACCGGCACTACAACATTCTCATAGACATGCGACATTCTTTCGTACACATCCTTAAGTATAGGAAAAGCCTGTTGCGATATTGCCTCTCCTTTCCTGGTATAGGTGTCGAGTGATTTCCTGTACAGTGCCTCCACAATCTCCTCGGGAGATATCTTCAAAAATCTGTCTTTGGGAATAGGCGAATCGAGGGAGAATGACCTGATAAGGTCGAATTCAAAGTTGTCATAGTCGCCTTCGCCATGATAAGTTTCGACCATATTCTCTATGACATCAAACAACATGTTGGCGATGTCAACGCTGAGTCTTTCACCTGAAAGGGCATTTTTTCTCTTTGTATATATCACCTCCCTCTGGGAGTTCATAACATCATCATATTCAAGGAGTCTCTTACGAATGCCAAAGTTGTTTTCCTCTACCTTTTTCTGTGCCCGCTCAATAGATTTTGTTATCATGGGATGCTGAATCATTTCACCATCCTTTAATCCCAGCCTGTCCATTATGCCGGCAATCCTTTCAGATCCGAAGAGCCTCATCAGGTCATCCTCGAGAGAAACAAAGAATTGCGAACTTCCAGGGTCACCCTGCCTGCCGGAACGACCCCTGAGCTGTCTGTCAACCCTCCTTGAATCATGTCGCTCCGTACCAATAATTGCCAGTCCGCCTGCTTTCCTGACTTCGGGTGTCAGCTTGATATCGGTTCCACGGCCAGCCATGTTGGTGGCAATGGTTATCGTACCTGATTTCCCTGCTTCCGCAACTATCTCAGCTTCACGCTGATGCAGCTTGGCGTTAAGAACATTATGCTTCAGGCCCTTCATCTTCAGCATTCTGCTCAGCAGCTCTGAGATCTCAACCGAAGTAGTACCAACCAGGACGGGTCTCCCGGCCCTGTTAAGAACAGAAATTTCGTCAATTACTGCATTGTATTTCTCTCTCTTGGTCTTATATACAAGATCCTCGCGATCGTCCCGTATAACGGGTCTGTTGGTAGGTATAACAACGACATCGAGCTTATAGATGTCCCAGAATTCCCCTGCCTCTGTCTCGGCAGTTCCTGTCATACCTGCAAGCTTATGATACATCCTGAAGTAGTTCTGCAGGGTTATGGTGGCATATGTCTGTGTGGCTGCCTCAACCTTGGTATTTTCCTTTGATTCAATTGCCTGATGAAGTCCGTCTGAATACCTTCTGCCCTCAAGAATCCTTCCTGTCTGCTCGTCAACGATCTTAACCTTATTGTCCATCACAACATATTCGACATCCTTCTCGAACAGTGTGTAGGCCTTAAGAAGTTGCTGCATAGTGTGAACACGCTCCGACTTAACCGCATAATCACGCAGAAGTTCATCCTTTGCCTTAAGCTTCTGCATGTCGTCAGACTTCTGCTTTTCAATTTCGGCAATTGCACTTCCCACATCCGGAAGAACAAAGAATGAGGCATCCTCAACGGAGGTGGATATCAGGTCAATACCCTTTTCAGTCAGTTCAATGGAATTGGCCTTTTCCTCAATAATAAAATAGAGAGCTTCCGTGACCTTGGGCATCTCCCTGTTGTTATTCTGCATGTAGAAATTCTCAGTCTTAAGAAGGAGAGATTTATTACCCTCCTCACTGAGGAACTTTATCAGTGCATTATTCTTCGGCAGTCCTTTGTAAGCTCTCAGTAAAAGGAAACCACCCTCTTCGGTCTTATTCTCAGAAATCAGTTTCTTTGAATCTGCAAGTATCTGTGTTACCAGCTTTCTCTGAGCCGAAACAAGCTTTTCCACCTTGGGTTTGAGATCATCGAACTGTTGTGTGTCGCTTTTAGGTGTGGGACCTGAAATGATGAGAGGTGTACGCGCATCATCGATCAGTACCGAGTCGACTTCGTCGACGATGGCATAATGATGTTTGCGCTGTACCAGGTCATCAAGGTTGATTGCCATGTTGTCGCGAAGGTAGTCGAACCCGTATTCATTGTTTGTACCAAAGGTTATATCGGCATTATATGCCTTTCTGCGGGCAGCAGAATTCGGCTCGTGCTTGTCGATACAGTCAACGGTGAGCCCGTGAAACTCATAAATAGGCCCCATCCACTCTGAGTCACGCTTTGACAAATAGTCGTTTACGGTTACTATATGTACACCCTTGCCGGCAAGAGCATTAAGGAACACCGGCAGAGTTGCAACAAGAGTCTTACCCTCGCCGGTTCCCATTTCAGCAATACGGCCCTTATGAAGTGCCACACCGCCGATAAGCTGCACATCATAGTGTACCATGTCCCAGAGTATTTCATTACCTCCGGCGACCCACCTGTTCTTCCAGAGAGCCTTGTCTCCCTTTATTACAATGCTCTCCCTTACTGATGCAAGGTCTCGATCATATTGTCTTGCCGTTACCTCGAGAGTTTCATTCTCGCAGAAACGGCGGGCTGTTTCCTTAACAACGGCAAATGCCTGGGGTAAAATCCTCTCAAGGATCTCTTCAATCTTGTTGTCAATGATCTTAAGAAGCTTATCAGCCTGGTTATACAATTCCTCCTTGACTGAAACATCAGGCTCCTTGTCTGCCTTCTCCTTCAGCAGAAGGATCTGGTTCTGGTCCTCCCTGATATATTCATATACCTCCGTTTTCAGCCTTGTGGTAATATCTCTCAGCTCGTCGTTGCTGAGGTTCCTGAGCTTTTCATATTCTCCAAGCACTGCATCGACAAAAGGCCTTATCTCCTTCATGTCGCGCTCATACTTATTGCCCAGGAATAGTCCCAGAACCTTGTTAATAACACTCATCCTGCTTATTTCTTATGTTGTTTCAAACAATCTGCAAAATTACTCTAATTATTATAATGGGGACATCATACCAGATGAAAATCCGGTAAAGTGCAGTCATATGGGCACGATTTACCTGATGAGCAGATATCTCGTTGAACTCCTGACGCCTGACCTTTCAACCACTACTGTATACAATCCGTCAGGAAGGTCGCTGATATCGACATTACGGACCATCTCTTTTATTCCTTGTTCCACCCGTACAGTCTTTCCTGAATAACTGATAATTGAAATACTGTTTCCCCCTCCTGAAGGAGGCTCATTGAACTGCAGGGTAAACCTGCCCGGGCCCGGATTCGGATAAAGGGCGGCTATGCCTGATGAGACCTTTTCCACTGATGAGGCTATGGCCTTAATGAAGAAATCATCTATAACCCATCCCCATCCATGGGCATATGGATCAGAATAGAGCCTGAACCTGATTACTATTTCGTCAGCACCGCTCAGGAGTGGAGAGTCCTTCAGTTCAATTGTCCTTTTAACATACATGTCGGGCGTGGCATTATAGGTAGAATTATTCTCCACCAATGCAGAGTTATAAGCCGTTTCCCATATGGAGTATGCCCTTGAATCGTATCCCGGAGTCAATGGCACCCATGTTCTGCCTCCATCGGTTGAGCCTTCAATGACAACATAATCATAAAAATCCTCGCTCCCGAACTGCGCCCCATCCTCACCGGGTTCAACAAGTACCACCTCCTTGTAGGAGATGAATAAGCCACTCTGATCGAGTGCAACAGGATACCTTAGCATAGCCTGGTACTCTATTGAGCCCTCCGGCACCTCGGGACTCTCATAGGGGTGCCGGGTATGCAATGCCGGGCTCTTGAACACAGGAGTCGTTCTTACACTGAAATTGTCAAGAAGGAAGTCGCCTTCTCCCTCATTGAATGAGGTAAAATAGTATTCAACGGTCTCAAAAAGAGGATATACAGGCAACTTATAATAGCCTGATGCAGGCAGATATGTAAGGTTTGGCGTATTTGCCCCGTCGCTCGCCACTATCCTGTAATAAATAGTGTCAAGAACAGTAAAGACAAAATCATTAAGAAGGAGGTCTCCGAAGAATGTTCTTTGGTCTTCCGAAACCATAGGTGCTTCCAGAACTGTCCCTCCGTTAAGCCTGTACTCAACCCTGGCGGTTACAGGGTACAGATTATCGGTTATCACCGCCTTTAGTTCCAGGGTGTCAAGCACCGACAGGATAAATTTATAGGGGGTATGGTCAATCACAGGTCTGACAGTGTCAACGCCGATGAAGAATGTGTTGGGTTTGCTTCCGCCACCTGCCGGAACATTATATATCCTCCCGAAAGTATCGCTTACGGCAATGAAATAGGAAGTCAGGGTATTATAGGCCGGTATGGTAAGTGTATGACTTACGGAGCCGGTATTCCCGGGAATGCTGAAAGAGACTGTATCATAACTGGTTGCATCATTAAACTTGTAAAATATCTTTGCCCCTCTCTTCCTGATAAGCGTATCAGAGGCAACTTCAAATGAAATATCAACGGTATTCAGATCTTCCTCTGTGTCAGGAACCCCGGAATGAGTAACCCATGTATGTATCCAGCCCAGGTCTCCCAGAAGTGACATGGTGAGCATACCCGGGTCATGGATTGCCTCTCCCTTTGCTATGAAAGGTGTCATCAGGGCATTGTACTGCTGTGTAGCAGTTTCACTCAGGTGACTTATACTTGATCCCGGATCCCATACCCCGGGTGCATAGAGAGCCTGTCTGCTTCCGGCATATCTCCGTGTCAGCGGACCCGAAAAATAGAGATTACCACTGGTGAGTGCAGTAAGGAGGGAGGCAGAAGGGTTAGTGTAGAAACCGTCATCAGTAAGCTTCCTGCCGTAAGAATCCTCAACGAAAGTATCATATATTACCGGAGCGCCATTGATGCCATAAGTGCCGAGGGTTTCATTGGTATTGAAACTGTCAGAAAACCCGAAGCCATGGCAGAGTTCATGAAGGACCACGGTTACAAGATCATAAGTTGTCGATGTAGCCTGCCCGTCGAGTCCGAAATACCATGAAGCCGCTGAGTTGAACTTCAGTGAAATTTCAAAGTCGGCCGTTTCATTGAGCTCTGTGCCGGCAATTTTTTCAGCCAGTGAAACTGAATAATATGCATCGGGTCTTAGTGCACCTATGAAATCACCCCTGTAATAGGATGTGGGAGAAGAACTCCCCAGCACTGATTGTTCCGTCATGCTGGTCCACTCAGCAGTGATCCTTATCTTCACATCAGATCTCAGCAATGAAGCCCAGATGCCAGTGGCATAATCAAATGCAATCCTGGCATTTTCCGGGAATCCCATGTAAACCACCTCAATAACGGCAGATCCTGATTTTGGCCCTTTGCTGAAGCCTTCCGGCGGGGGTATATACAGCATTCTGACCTCCTCACTGCCATAGCAGACATGGTCACGCAATCGGCTAACGGATTTGCCGTTTACCACCATAGATTGACCATCAGCTGGTGGCGAAAAAAACAGCATTGCAGCGAAAAAAGCCGCGAAAGTGGTCCTGACAGTCAATTATTCGTCCTCCTCCGACCTCATTTTCATTATATCCCTGTCAAACATGTACAGATTCTTTGACCCAATGAGGTTGAGCTTGTCAATTATTGCCTGGACCGACGATTCTTCTTCAACTTGTTCTGAGACGAACCACTGTATCCAGTTAAGCAGGGCATAGTCCTTTTCAGTCCCTGCCATGGCTACTATCTCGTTAATGCTTTCAGAGATATACTTTTCATGGTGGAGCACCTCATCGAACATTTCATTTACGCCTTTGTAATCCACCGGAGGTTTTTCAAGTTGGGGAATAATAGCATGTCCTCCCCTTTCGTTAATGAATTTTACAAACTTCATCATATGCATCCGCTCTTCATCACTCTGGGCATACAACCACTCAGCCACTCCGGCCATTCCCTTCGTTTCAGCCCATGAAGCCATGGCAAGGTAAAGGTTAGATGAGTATGCTTCACGCTCAACCTGCCTGTTGCAGATATCTTCCAGTTTCTTTTTCATTGCTGTTGATTTTTAGTTATGTTATTTTTATTTGATTTAACAACTGCTCTTGTATAGAACAACTGTGCCCTCAATAAGTTTAACCGATCATCTCCCTGATATTATTGATAAGCTCGTTAATAGAAAAAGGCTTGGCCATTGCCAGATCCGCACCCAGCACTTTTGCAAGGTTGAGGTAATTGACCGGACCAGCCTTTCCACCACCTGAAATTGCAATAATCTTTATCCCGGGCTTAATCTGTCTCAGCTTCATAATCACCTCAAGTCCATCCTCCTCAGGCATCAGAATGTCGGTTACCACGAGGTCAATCATCATAGGCTTGAATCTGGCCAGGGCCTCTTTGCCATTTGATGCTTCGATGACAGTGTACCTGTGCCTGACCAGGGATGTTTTTATCATTTCCCTGATATCATCGTGGTCATCAATAAGCATCACGGCTGCCATCTCCGGTCATTTACAGGTTAAGACTGTCTCTATTGAATTTCTTACCTCACGCAGCGAAACAGGTTTGATAAGAAATTGCCTGACAGAGTCCGAATTTAAATAACTTTCCTGTAAAATCCAATCCTGTGACTCTGTTATCAGCAGGATAGGCACCTTCAGTTCCAGGGTCCTGCAAATCGCGTTAAAATCATTAAGAGGAAACTCCGGGAGATCATCTGTGAATACGATCAGGTCCAGTCTGTTACGCCTTTTCCTGATGTATCTTTCAAAGTCATCAGCCGAAGCGGCATAGTCTATACTATAGCCTGATTTTTCGAGGCCAAGGCAGAGCATCCTCGATTCGAACAGGTTACCCGTAACAAAAAGCAGCCTCCTTCCTGCTTCCTGCCCTGCTGAAGATGGCCCGCCGTAATTTGAGACTGGCAGCCTTACATTGATGGTGGAACCCTTTCCCACCTCGCTTACAACATCAATGTCTCCGCCAATTTCAGAGACTATTCCATGAACCACTGACAATCCCAGACCGGTTCCCTTTCCGACCCCCCTGGTTGTGAAAAATGGTTCAAAGATCCTGTCAAGTACCGAATTATCCATGCCCGTGCCGGTATCGGAGAACGAAACGGTAACAATTCCATCATCAGCTTTTTCGGGTGATCCGGGTTGTGGCACTTCTTCTACGGTGTCTGTAATTTCCACAGTCAACGACCCACCCTTTTCAGCCATTGCCTGAACGCCATTGGAAAGAAGGTTGAGAAAAACCCGGAAAAGTTGGGTTGGATCAGCAAATACAGTCAGATCACTCTCCTGCGTCGTATCAATAATCGCAATATTTTCAGGAGCGCCAACCCTAATGTAGCTTATAGCCTCTTTCAATACAGGCCAGAGTTTAACCGGCACCTTTTCCTGTTCAATCTGCCTGCTGAATGTAAGTATCTGACCAGTCAGTGATCGTGCCCTTGCTACGGCTGAAATAATCCTTGCAAGGTTATCGTGAAGAAGCGGATTATCTCCGGTATCCTCCATCGACAACTCTGCATATCCATATATGGTAGTCAGTATATTGTTGAAATCATGAGCTATTCCTCCGGCCAGGGCTCCCACTGTCTCAAGCCTGTGAGCCTGAAGAAGCCTGCGTTCGAGATATATCTCCCTGGTTATGTCCTCTATGGCCAGGTCGAAATATCTGCCATCACCTGAATCGGTCAGGAACCCGGTCAGCCTGCAAGACAACTCCTTGCCGGTCAGGGACCTGAAACGGGTTATACCCAGCAACTTAACGTGACTATCCTCCAACTGTTTCAGGTGAAGGAAAAACAGTCCACCGTCACTGTAGAGATCCTTGATATTCAGGCCGGAAGGAGGTGGTGAAGGCAGATCAAAAATATTATGGCAGGCTTTATTTAAATGCAAAACAGCTCCCTCGGTATTGCACCGGACATATCCTACGGGAAGATTGGTTTCAAGCTTCCGGAATTCAGTCTCAATTTCCCTGAGGGCACTTTCGGTATCCCTGAACTCGGTTATGTCAAATGATTCTGCCAGAATATGATCCACCTCGTTTCCGAGTGAATAGAAGGGACGAAAGACAATATCATAGGACCTGCTCCCGCCACCCCTTGTAGCAAAGGTTGCTTCGTAGCGGACAGTCTCGCCTTTCAGACACCTGTCGATACGGGGTTTGATGTTAGTCATGAAATTCTCTTCACCCCATAACTCTGTAAGTGGCTGGCCCTCAACACTCACATTGTCTGTGGCATGAGTGTCACAGAACCTGGCATTAACCTTTTCATATACGTAATTGCGGTTGATGATACTCAGCATTGACCGTGAGTTATTCATTATCATACTGTTCATCTCCCTTTCGGCCTCCATCTCACGCTGCATCAGCAGGCATAATGCCTTCTCAGCAATAACAGGCATTATTTCCGGTAAAGATTCCGTGAAGGTTTTTTCTTTCGTTCTCCATACAATCAGATTAGCTCCTTCAGGCATACCTGACAGGTTGCCCGAATCGGTAAATACAAGAACCGACAGATCGGGACTTTCTCCAAGAAAAGGCTCAAGAAACCGCAGGTCTGATGAGCCGGTGCAGGTCATATCGGCCAGCAGCAGGTGAAATTCTGTTTTAAGGGAAAAAGGTCCGTTGAGTGTTCCCAGGCTGAGATTAAAGGGCATTTTCAGACAGCGGGTCAGGATTTCCGACAACCGGTCATGATTCAGATCATTCCCGGAGAGGACAAGTATGCTGAGTTCTTGTTTCATGCAGTCAGGAATAGTACTACTCAAAGTCAAGGTTAAGGTTTCTCCTGAGCTCTCTGAGGGCAGGATTTTTGGATGTCAGGTAGGCAAATTTCTGCTCATCGGTATAATAGGAAGCATCTTTCCTGTCGGGTTCCTCAATCCTGCTTTCAATAGTAAGTGACTGGCAATTGAGCCTGGAGAGTAAGAAATCCTCAAGGCCTGACCTGTACTTACGATCAAATTCTTCTTTAAGGGCCGTATTACTAAGGCTTACCGTTATCTTATCCGATGCAGAAAGCTTGCCTGCGCCTTCTGTCAGCTGCCCTGAAATTCTCGGGCTTTCAGCCTTGATGTGCGATGCATACTCAAGCCACTCAATCCTCAGATTTTTATCATTGAATTCCTTAAGACTTTTTTCTTTTCCGGTGCCGGTAGCTGGTTCTTTAGTTTTCCCCTTGAGGGCCGGTTCATGCACTCCGTTGGTCAGGGCATCCCTCACCGAGAATGTTTTGGGTACTGAAACACCGGGGTTTTCCGATCCTGATTTTCCTTCGGTTCCCTTTTCCGCACGTTCCTTGTTTTTGCCCGACAGATCTGCACTATCTTTTAATTGCACCTCTGACTTCAACGGAATTGTCGTGTCATTGCCGGCAGGGATATCCGTTTCATTCTTCAGTTCATTCTTTTTTTTTTCGGCAGTCTCCTTTAATGTTTCACTCCTCATAAGGTATGACATCCTGAAAAGAGCCAGTTCAACCATTAACCGCTGATTTTTGCTCATCTTATAGGAGATGTCACAATTGTTGCATATTTCGAGTGAACTGAACAGGAAATCGACGGTGCATGACTGAGACTGCTGCCTGTATTTCTGTTTTACCGCCGGAGTAGTATCGAGGAGCTTCATGGTAACATCGTCGCGGCTGACAAGCAGATCGCGAAGGTGACTTCCCAGTCCGGAGATAAAGTTATGACCGTCGAATCCGTTTTCAAGCACCTCGTCAAAAATCATCAATAGTTCACGGTAGTTGCCCTCGAGTGCAGCGTCAACAACCCGGAAATAGTATTCATAATCAAGGAGGTTAAGATTTTCGATAACATCCTTGTAGGAGATTTTTCCCTTACCGAAGCTTACTATCTGGTCAAAGATCGAAAGAGCATCCCTGAGGGCTCCGTCAGCCTTCATTGAAATTATGTGGAGGGCCTCCTCCTCATAATTTACCTTTTCCTTTTCCGCCACATATTTCAGGCGGTTCACCATCTCAACGGTACTGATCCTGTTAAAATCGAAGATCTGGCATCTTGAGAGTATTGTGGGAATGATCTTATGCTTTTCGGTAGTTGCCAGAATAAAAATGGCATGAGACGGGGGTTCCTCCAGCGTCTTAAGGAAAGCATTGAAAGCAGATGAAGAGAGCATATGCACTTCATCGATGATGTAAACGCTGTATTTACCAATCTGCGGGGGTATCCTTACCTGATCGGTAAGTGAGCGGATATCCTCAACCTTATTATTGGACGCAGCATCAAGCTCATGGATATTCAGCGACCTCAGGGAATTGAATGAGACACACGATTCACACTTGTCACATGGTTCTGCATTCTCCCCCAGGTTACTGCAGTTAATTGTTTTGGCAAATATTCTGGCACAGGTGGTTTTACCAACACCCCTGGGGCCGCAGAACAGGTAGGACTGGGCCAGGTAATTGTTTTTTATGGCGTTTCTGAGTGTTGCGGTGATTGAATCCTGACCCACGACCATGTCAAAGGTAGCAGGCCTGTACTTTCTTGCTGAAACAATGAAGTTTTCCATAAATGGAGGATAAACTATAATGGCTTTCGGTTGAAGGACAAAGATAAATAAAAAGGGTTGTATTACCACTCGTGATCGCACCCCGGTTTCCAAAAATATATGAGCAGGATAAAAGATTGATATCCCATAATTTATTTTTGCAAATGAAAAAAAAAACTACCTTTGCAGCCGATTTTTTAACCAAACATCTATTAATAACGCACAGTGACTATGTTGAATCAGTATGAAACCGTTTTCATTGCAACTCCCGTTTTGTCTGAGATTCAGATGAAGGAAGCGGTACAGAAATTCAAGAAGGTCATTACCGACAATGAAGGTGTGATCATTCATGAAGAGAACTGGGGACTTAAAAAGCTGGCCTATCCGATACAGAAAAAATCGACCGGCTTTTACTACCTGATTGAGTTCAGGGGGACAGGAGAGCTTATTGAAAAGCTTGAGGTTCAGTACAGAAGGGATGAAAGGATCATCCGTTTTCTTACATTCAGGATGGATAAATACTCCGTCGAATATGCTGAAAAGAAAAGAAGGCTGAAAGAAACAGAAAAACAGAAGGAGGAATAAGAAATGGCCACCAATGAATCAGAAATAAGATATCTGACCCCTCCCACGGTAGAGGTAAAAAAGAAGAAATACTGCCGATTCAAGAAGAACAGGATCAGGTATATCGACTACAAGGATCCTGAATTCCTGAAGAAATTTCTCAATGAACAGGGGAAGATACTCCCCAGGCGTCTTACCGGCACCTCGCTCAAGTATCAGCGCAAGGTTTCCCAGGCTATCAAGAGGGCCCGCCACCTGGCATTGCTGCCCTATGTTACTGATCTTTTAAAATAGGGAGGTACAGAAATGGAAGTTATACTTAAACAGGATATTCCGAACCTCGGACACAAGGATGACATTGTGAAGGTAAAGAATGGCTATGCCAATAATTACCTGATACCCAAGGGATATGCATCGCTTGCATCAACCTCGGCAAGGAAGGTGCATGCCGAAAACCTGAAACAGAGGGCTCACAAGGAGGAATCGATCAGGCTTGAAGCAGTAGAGATTGCTGATAAGCTTGCCGGGTTGAACCTTATAATTGGAGCCAAGACCTCTTCATCGGGTAAGATATTTGGTTCCGTCAATACTATTCAGATATCCGAAGCTCTTACTGAAAAGGGCTTTGACATTGACCGCAAGAAAATATCTATTGAAGGTGACCAGGTAAAGGAAATAGGAAAATACAAGGCTACCATCAGGCTCCACCGTGATGTCAGGGTAGATGTGGATTTTGAAATTATAGCCGAATAGCATCTCAAAGATTGAGGTATGAAAAAGGAGGAGGCTGCCTGCTTTGGCAGCCTCCTCCTTTTTGCAGCTCCTTGTATCACCTTGCGGCTATTGCATCAATTTCGATGAGGGCACCTCCCGGAAGGTCCTTCACTGCAAAAGCCTTGCGTGCAGGAGGATCGACGGGAAAATACTCCATGTATATCTGGTTCATCTCATTGAAGAAGGAGATATCGGTAAGAAGAACGGTACATGCCACCACGTCAGTCATACTGTAACCTGAAGCTTCAATAACCCTCTTGAGGTTTTCAAGCACCTGCCGGGTCTCGGCTGCCAGCCCCCCCTCTGCCAGTTTACCAGTGCCCGGTACCATACCTATCTGTCCCGACACATACAGAGTATTATTGATCTCAACGGCAGGGCTGTAGGGTCTTTTCTGGGCAGTATCATCGAGGGTGATCACCCTTCTCTCTCCGCCTGTGACCGATGTCTCTTCGCCCGGTTGCTGGCAGGATGCCATCATAAGAGTGACAGCCATCAACATTAAAAGTATCCTGTTCATCTCTATTTTGTTTTAACTGCGATGGTTTCAATTTCGATAATGGCTCCAAGAGGGAGCCCTTTCACGGCAAATGCTGCCCTTGCGGGCTGCTTATCAGTGTAATAGGAGGCATAAACCTCATTCATCTCCCTGAAGTAGGACATGTCGGCAAGCAGGCATGTCGACTTGACCACGTCACTGTAGGAATAACCGGCCTCCTCGAGGATTGAGCCTATATTTCTCATTACCCTGTCAGTCTGTTCCCTGATGCCTCCCTCTACCATTTTCCCGGTAAGGGGGTCCAGGGGAATCTGTCCGCTGATGTAGAGAGTCCCGTTTACCTCAACGGCCTGGCTGTAGGGGCCTACGGCCGCGGGTGCATTTTTTGTTGATACGATCTTTTTCATGATAACTGATTTATTGTTAGAAATTATCCCTGTAATCCTTTCTTCTTTCATATTTCAGGTCGCTGAGCATCGCTGACCTGATCCTGATCGTGAAATCCCAACTTTTCATATAGGAGGTGGGTACCCAGTTGAAGCTCATCTCCCAGCAATGCAAATCGCGTGTAATGCCTATACGGGTCATGGTGATATCTTTTCGGGTGATATCAACTCCCGTAACATAACTGATGCTCGTCTTCGTACCGATGCTAAGGGAACCGGTCAGTGAGACCTGCTGCGATATTTTTGGATCCCTTTCGCTGACGTAGGAAAAGCTGTAAGCCACTGCCATAGTCCATGGCAGGTCAACCAGGGCATACCCGTAGTCATCATAATCAAAGACAGGAGGACTGCCGAGTATTGAAGATCCTCCGGTAGCCTGAGGGGCAGCCCCCATCATACCTCCGGGATCATCAGAATCCCCACCCGTAGTAGTAGTGCCGTCAGGGTCATCGTTCTTCTTTCTGCCCCCACCCAGACCCAGCAGTTTCCCCAGATCGAAGTCGACACTTGCGTTGAGATTCCGGAGTTCTGCCAGCTTTTTACTACTTTGAAAAAGGAATCTTGAGGTTTCCTGTCCCCGTTCATTCTTTTCGTACAGCGAGAATGTGCCACCGGCCGATATTCCCACCTGATTGAGGAGTGTCGTTCGGAAGCTCATAGCTACCGGCGACCACCTGACCGAATCCCTGAAAATGTTGTATGAACTTGAGAATCCAAGATTATCAATCAACTGAACCTTCTTCGGTTTCCCTGTTGTATCATTCTTTTCGAACACCTTTGCCTCAAGTATATTTACGATACTTATGCTGATATTTCCGTTCTTCTGTGAAAGAGAAGGGGTTCCGAAGATTCCGTTTTCAAAGACTGAATAGGTCGACATACTGCCGAGGGTATCAACCTGAACCTCCCTGTACATTGGAGAGGATAATCCCTTTATGTTTGGAATGAAAGAAAACGAGAAGGAAGGCTTAATGACATGTCTTATCTGCTGTACCCTCGACCCCGGCCTGGTAAATGTAAAATAGCCGAATATCTGTGGATTAAAACCGGCACTGATTGAAGGATTGATTGCATGTCCGTAAGCGAAACCCCTTAATGTGTCGACTATTACCTTCGGAACCTCCCTGTTAAGCTCGGGGTCGAAATAATCGGGCACCCATATCTTCTCTATCTTCCTTGGATACAGTACACCGGTATATCTCAGGGAGGGAGAAATAGTGAAGTTCCTGAAGGGTCTGATCTGGAGGCTGAGGGGTATTTCATGCTTGAAGCCGGCCTTTGCATTTGCCCATGCCTTACTGGTAAAGAGAAGACTGTCATATGTGTTGACCTGATTGTCGAGCTGGGCTGTATACTGCAGCTGAAGGTCCTGATACCATTTTGCAGGGCCCACGCTTCGTCTGCCTTTGAGGGGATATATCCTTGCCATGCTGAAAATAGCCTTGGGCATATTAAGGCTGACGGTTTTATTGGCATTATTCTGGCTATGGTTCACACTCGTCTGAAAATTGAAGGGGGTCCCCGCCCAGGTCTTCGAATAGCTGACGCTTGACTGACGGTGTGTAGTTACATTATCGAGGGGCTGATAGGTATTGTTCCTGTCATAGCTGCTGGAGCTCATGTTGACATTTGCCGAGAGTCTTGAGCCGGGTGTTGATTTGGGATCCTGTGTGTGGCTCCAGGCAATGCGGTAGTTCTTCGATTTGCTGAAGTCGGGTAAGCCTTTATGTCCGCTGATGTTGCTAGCATAATTGAAGGAGAAGTTGCCTGAGAATTTGTACCTCACGTTATACCTCGTTGCGGCGGATGCCATCCAGGTTCCGTTGGTGTACAGGTTCCCGGTCAGTTTAAGGTCGAAGTGGTCGGTTCCCGCAAAATAATAGCCCCCCTCCGAGAGAAAATATCCCCGTTGCTGCTCCTGCCCGTACCTCGGTATGATTATTCCGGAGGCGAACTTCTTCTGAACCGGGAACCAGAAGAATGGTACTATGACGGGCAGGGGGATATCCTCCACCACGAGGTAAGCAGGCCCGGATACCATCTTTTCATCGGGGTATATCTTGGCTTTTGGCATTTCCAGCCTGAAGTGGGGATGTTCGGCATCACATGTTGTAAAACTGCTTGCCTTGAAGTGCAGGGTTCCGTCTTCCTGCTTTCTGGTCAGCGAACTGTGAAGAAAGCCCTCCTGCTGCCTGGTGACAACATTCCTGATCAGGGCCCGGCTGGTGCGGAAATTATATTCCAGCTGATCGACCTCATAGGATTCCTGGCCCTCCCTGAATGTTGCCTTGCCCGAGATATTCCCTGTAGAATCGCGCCTGCCCGAAGCGAAAATCGTACCCAGGTCCATATCCATTACAATGGAGTCGGCGCTGAGATAAATATTCTGGTATGTCACCTCTCCCCCGCCGATGAGATATACCTTTTTATTGATAAGGTCATTTTTCTTATAAAGGCGAGCCTTGTAGCTTACTGTTGCGTCAATTGCATCGGGGGAGACTTTGGAATAGAACACGATCTTCTGTGCGGTAGTAGTGTCAGAAACCATTAAGAGGGAATCGGGTATCAACTTCTCTCCCTGGCCTGCAAGATCAGTCAGGGACAATAGTATCATAAAGATGGCTACAAACCGTTTATTGTACAGAAAATACAACTTAAATGCTATTTTTGTATGGTTTTTGTCTATTCACCAACAGATTGACAAAACTATTAAAAATACATCAGGATATTATGGGTGTGCCGGTTAAAAACGTAATCCTCTCGATGTTTATTTCAGGACATAACCTAAGGTTCCTGCTCGTTCTGGCACTGCTTACACTCCCCCTCCAGGTAAATGACCGGACTTCCGTGGAGCAATTCGTTGTGGTTATTGATGCAGGCCATGGAGGGAAGGACTCGGGAGCCCTGGGTTCCGGGTCAAAGGAAAAAGAGATTGTACTGTCTATTGCACTCAAAACGGGTAATTATATAAAGCAGAATTTTCCTGACACGAAAGTTATCTACACACGCGATAAGGATGTTTTTGTTGATCTTGATAAAAGGGCCGATATAGCCAACAAGAATGACGCCGATCTTTTCATCTCAATACATACCAACGCTGTGAGGCAGGGAGTGAGCCGCAGCGTTACCGGAAGTGAAACCTATGTCCTCGGTATCGACAAGGAAAACCAGAACCTGTCAGTGGTAATGAAGGAGAACGAGGTGATACAGTTTGAAGAGAACTACGGCACAAAATACGAGGGTTACGATCCGAAGTCACCCGAGTCATTCATTGTATTCAGCCTTATGCAAAACGTCTACCTTAAGCAGAGCCTTGAATTCGCCACACTGATCCAGAACCAGTTACGCGAAAGGGTCGGAAGGGTAGACAGGGGTGTCAAGCAGGGACCCTTCCTGGTTCTCTGGATGACGACCATGCCAAGTGTTTTGATAGAAACAGGTTTTATATCTAACCCTGCCGAGGAGAAATTCCTGAACTCGTCACAGGGTCAGGATTACATAGCATCAGCCATTTTCAGGGCGTTCAGGGAATTCAAGGGTAATATCGACAGGAGAAGCAGCTTTTCCATCGTCAGGGAGGAGACCGCAGCGACATCTGAGATTGCAGATCCGGCCGGGCAGATAATGTTCACTGTTCAGATTGCATCATCGGGAGAGCTAAAGGAACTTAATCCTTCAAACTTCAAGGGGCTGACCGACCTTTCTGTTTTCTCCCAGACCGACAGGCACAGGTACACTTCGGGTAAATTCAAAACATACCAGGAGGCTGTCGATCACAGGAAGAAAATCACAGACAAATATCCCGATTCTTTTGTCATTGCCTTCAGGGGAACAAGCATAATACCCCTTCAGCAGGCTATAGAGATCACAACCAGAAAACAACCTCTTCCACAATGAAAATCACACGCGAAGCAAAGATCGGAGTTACCGTACTGGTAACCATAGCACTCTTTATATGGATGTATAATTTTCTCAAGGGGGAAAACATACTAACCAGGACCTCTCACTATTATGTAGTTTATGATGAGATAAGCGGATTGACCGAATCCAATCCGGTAGAGGTTAGTGGTTACAAGGTTGGGGTCGTTCAGTCAATCAGGTTCATCGACGACGGTTCGGGAAGGCTTCTTGTTACCCTGAGCCTTGACAAGAAGATGGGCATTCCTGTCGGCAGCTTTGCAGAAGTAACAGCCGCCAGCCTGATTGCCGGCATGAAAATCCAATTCGTTTTCAGCGATTCCCGGGAGATATACGAAAACGGAGACACCATTCCGGGCCGTCTTGCCGAATCGCTGCTGACAAAGCTTGAAGTTGAGCTCATGCCTCTTAAGGAAACTATCTCCGGAACCATTATAAGACTCGATTCGGTCATAGCATCAATAAACATGATGCTGACAGCCGACTTCAGGAATAATGTTGAAGGCACGGTTGCCAGCCTCAATGATATGACCGGGAGCATGTCAACGGTAATATCCGAAAGGGAGAAGGAGCTGTCAGCAACCATCGCCAACCTTCACTCCTTTTCTGAGGTCCTGGCAGGCAACGGAACGAAGCTTGACAAGGCTATGTCGAACCTTGCTACGATTACAGATTCACTGGCTTCAGCCGACCTTGCCGGAACAATTGACAGGCTGAGAGATGCAGCACAGCAGAGTTCTGAACTGCTGGAGTCTATTAACAAGGGAGAGGGAAGCGCAGGGAAGCTCTTCTCTGACGATTCACTCTACATCAATCTTTCTGAAAGCCTTGAAAACCTGAGCATGCTCCTGGAGGATCTCAGGGAAAATCCCAAACGATACGTACATTTCTCCGTTTTCGGGAAAAAATAAGAGTAAACGGATGTTTGGATGGGACTTTTTTAAACCCGGATATCATTTAAATTTTACTACCTTTATGGAATACGGTCAGGTATTCGCCTTTGTACCCGTTAAAATTACTGGTACAACTATCTGGAAATGAACGCCGGATTGTTGATATGTATTACATAATCCTGATTTTCAATCATCTAATAAGATATTTTTTTATTATTTTTTAACTTACTGACAGCTAAAACCATATAGTTTTTTTATAAAAGTCAAGCAAAAAAAGTTTTTTTTTTTACTTTTTTTTTTACAAATATTGCCTCCGGATTCAGCACAGGAAAAAAATCTCAACGAATAATTTTAAATCTCCATGAACAGGTCGCACAATGAAATCTGGGAAAGTTGTCTGCGTATTATAAAGGATATAATACCCGGTCCCAGTTTCAAAACCTGGTTTGAGCCCATTGTGCCGCTGAAGATCGAGAAGAATATTCTCACTATCCAGGTTCCCAGTCCCTTCTTCTACGAATATCTTGAAGAGCAGTACATTGATATTCTTAGGAGGACTCTCAGAAGGGAGATCGGCAACGATGCAAAACTGGAGTACAACGTAATAATGGAGAACAGCACCTTTACCAACGGTAAGCCATATACGGTCAAGTATCCTTCAAGAAACAAGTCGGAGCTGGAAAACAAACCGGTTCAGGTTCCATTTGAAGTATCACATTCATCTATAAAGAATCCCTTCATAATTCCCGGGATCAAAAAAATCCATTTTGATCCACGGCTGAACCCGGATTACAATTTCAACAATTTTATCGAGGGAGATTGCAACAGGCTTGCACGGGCTGCCGGGCTTGCCATCGGAAGCAATCCGGGCAAGACTGCATTCAATCCAATGATGATTTACGGTGATTCCGGGCTCGGTAAGACGCACCTGGCACAGGCTATCGGGATCATGGTGAAGGAAACCCACCCCGACAAGATAGTCCTCTACGTCAATGCCAATAAGTTCCAAACCCAATTCGTCGAATCAATAAGAAACAACAACAAGAACGACTTTGTCCACTTTTATCAGATGATTGACGTTCTCATTCTCGACGATGTTCAGGAGTTTGCCGGGAAGGAAAAGACTCAGGACACCTTTTTCCATATTTTCAATCACCTTCACCAGTCGGGAAAACAGCTGATACTAACCTGCGACAGGCCTCCTGTTGAGCTCCAGGGAATGGAACAGAGGCTGCTCTCGAGGTTTAAATGGGGATTACTGGCCGACCTCCAGAAGCCCGATTTTGATACAAGGCTTGCCATTCTCAGGCAAAAGGCTTACAATGACGGGATTGAACTATCAGATGAGATCTTCGAATACCTGGCCTCAAGCATTACAAACAATATCAGGGAACTGGAGGCTGTGCTGATCTCCCTCTATGCGCAATCTACCCTGAACAGGAAGGAGATAACCCTTGAACTGACCAGGCAGATGATTGAAAGGCTGGTAAGCAACTCAAGGAAAGAGGTTACGATCGACTATATCCAGAAGATTGTTTGTGACTTCTACAAGATCCCGGTAGAACAGATGCAGGGAAAAACAAGGAAGAGGGAGATAGTACAGGCCAGGCAGGTATCGATGTTCTTTTCAAAGAACATGACCAAGGCATCACTTGCAAGCATTGGGGCACATATAGGGGGGAAGGATCACGCAACAGTCCTGCATGCCTGCAAAACCGTAAACAACCTTATTGAAACCGACAAGCTATTCAGAAGCCAGATAAACGAGATCGAGAAGAAACTGAAAGTCTGATTTGATGAACAGAAATACGATTACCGCAGAATTCTTTCAACGGTTCGGGAACAGGGACACTAAACCTGTTCTTTTCTTTTCGCCCGGCAGGGTAAATCTTATCGGTGAACATACAGACTATAACTCGGGCTATGTGCTTCCCTGTGCACTTGAAATGGGAACTTACCTCGTAATCAGGCCAAATGGCAGTGAGGTCATCAATATGGCTTCGCTGAACTTTGACACGAGTCTTTCCTTCAACGCTGAATCTGTCATAAAGGCCATACCGGGAAGCTGGACCAACTATCCGGCAGGTGTTATCAACGAGTTCCTTCAGAGAGACATTAAGGTGCCGGGCATGGATATGCTTTTCGCGGGTAACATTCCAAATGGTGCCGGATTATCATCATCGGCATCAATTGAAATGGCCACTGCGCTGGCTCTGGATCATATCTGCGGAACCGGCATGAGTACCCTCAACCTGGTGAAGTTGTCGCAGCATGCCGAAAATGCCTTTGTGGGAATGAACTGCGGAATAATGGATCAGTTCACCGCCGGGTTCGGACGAAGAAACAGCGCCCTGTTTATAGACTGTGGAACCCTGAAACATGAGATTGTACCGTTTGAGACCGGAAACTACAGGCTTATTATTTCCAATACCAACAAGAGAAGGGGATTGACAGACTCTAAATACAATGAACGGAGGGCTGAGTGCGAAAAGGCTGTTGAACTTATGCAACACTATAAAAAAATAGATTCCCTTTCCGACCTGACCATTGAGGATATATCTCATTTACAAATACATATCAGTGATGAGATAATAGTCAGGAGAGCCAGGCACGTCATAACGGAAAATGACCGGGTTCTCAAGGCTGTTGCGGCGCTGAAAAAAGGGAACATCATTGAATTCGGCATGCTTATGAACCAATCTCACGACTCCCTGAAGAATGATTATGAGGTTACGGGTCATGAGCTTGATACCCTTGCCTGTGAGGCGAGAAGATTTGAAGGAGTCGCAGGCTCCAGGATGACAGGTGCCGGATTCGGGGGGTGCACTGTCAGTCTAGTTGATGCCGCCAGAGTCAAGGATTTCATTCACCACATCAGTGAGGCATACACTAAGAAAACGGGTCTCACAGCAGATTTCTACACGCCCTCAACAGGTGACGGGGCATCGATGCTGGAATGAAATGAATTGATCTGACAGGAACCCGGAATCAGGACAATCAGGGAACAGGTTTCATACTCCATAAGGTTTTAAGGACCCGGCTACTGAAAAAGTGACTAAAATATTTTTCTTGTTTCAAATAATGTTGTACTTTTCAAGTGCAAAGAAAACAAAGGTTTCCCGATGAACCGCTCTTTAAGGAAATTCCCCTTTCTGATAATTATACTGGCAGCTTTGTTGGTATTCGGATGCGCTTCCACAAGAAGGAATCCATGGGTAAAGGAGCGTAAGAGGTCGGGCTTTGTATCAACCTCCCAGCTTGGCAAAAATAAATACTATTTCTCAAGCAGTTACCAGAAGAAGTTGTCCAGGTCAGTTAGGAAGAAATAGTGCAAAGCCATCTCTGAACGTTTTTAGTCGTTGCACTCGAAGGTCAATCCGTCATAAGCCAGGGCTATACCTGCAGGAAGGTCCCTGCAGACCTCCTCATGGATACCCATGCTATGACCAATGTGTGTGATGTAGGTCGACTGAGCTGACAGTTCCCCGGATAATTCAATTGCCTCCCCGAGACAAAAATGAGAAATGTGTTTCTCTTTACGTAAAGCATTAATAACCAGATACCTGACGCCCCGTATCTTATCCTTGCTCTCATCGGGCAACCTGTTTGCATCAGTTATGTAAGCCATCTCTCCGATCCTGAAACCGAATATCGGTAGCCGGTAATGGTAAGCCCGAACAGGAAGCAGTTCTATATCTCCTACAGTAAAGGGTTCATCATCCAGATTGATGAGCCTCATTTTCGGAATTCCCGGATACTGGTATTCCGCGAAGACATATTCAAATTCTCTTCTTATGGCAGTCTGAACCCTTGGTTCGGCGTAGATGTCAATCGCATCGAGTGTTCTGTAGTTAAAAGCCCTGACATCATCCATGCCGGCAATATGATCCTTGTGTTCATGTGTTATAACTATTGCATCAAGCTTTCTCACGCCTTCGCGGATCATCTGTTGCCTGAAGTCGGGACCGGCATCAATGGAAATCCTTGTGCTGTTCGTCTCAACCAGCAACGACGTCCTAAGCCTCTTATCCCTGCTGTCGGTTGAACGACAAACCCTGCAATCACAAGCAACAACCGGCACTCCCATAGAGGTTCCTGTGCCCAGAAAAGTAAATTTCACCCGATTACTTTTTGCACAACAAACCTAACCAAAAAAAATAAACAGGCAATAACAACCTCGGCGTTTCAGTAATAATAATTCCTTTACTATCTTTACCTGAACAGAACCAAAACCTTGAAGGGAACTTTATACCTCATACCTGTCACCATCGGGGAGAGCGATCTTCATAAAACCATACCTGCGGGGGTATCGGAAGTAGTGAAGAGACTAAGGGTTTTTATAGTAGAGGAGATCAGGACGGCCAGAAGGTATCTGCGAAAAACCGATCCTGCATTTCCCCTTGATGATGTGGTCTTTCATATCCTCAACGAACACACAGGCAAGGCTGAGCATGCAGCTTTCCTGACTGAACTTATGGAAGGAAATGATACCGGACTGATGAGCGAGGCCGGCTTGCCCGGGATAGCCGACCCGGGAGCAAACATTGTAGCGCTTGCCCACAGGAAGGGCATTAAAGTCAGCCCTCTGGCCGGACCATCATCAATACTACTTGGACTAATAGCATCGGGACTTAATGGACAGAGGTTTGCCTTCAACGGGTATCTGCCCGTAAAACAAAATGAAAGGATTAAGGCCATCAGGGAGATGGAGGTCAGGTCGTCTGAAGGCGAAGCACAGGTGTTCATGGAAACACCCTACCGGAACATGAAACTGCTCACTGATCTTATTAATGTCTGCAGAGGCAATACTATGCTTTGCGTAGCCGCGGGCATTACCACTGCAGAGGAGTTCATTTCAACACGCAGCATCGGGGAATGGAAGAAGGATCTGCCGGTAATCGACCGGATACCGGCAGTATTTGTACTTCAGGGCTGACCCCGATAATACCCCGGTGAGTTAAAAAAACATAAAATACCCGATAATATTCAACAACACATTGCCGCTGACACAATTAATAACTGAAAATACATAACTTGGTACGTTAACCTAAAGCTGATTAATTATGCAAAAGAGAATTCTCCTTACGATCGCAATGCTGCTGACCCTGGCAACAGCGTCACTTCTGTCGCAGAAGGTCGACATGAGCCTTTTCCACGGAATGAGGCCGCGCAGCATAGGCCCTGCCGGCATGAGTGGCAGGGTGGTATCCATTGCCGCTGATCCGCGTAACTACGACGTATTCTACGTAGGTACCGCTTCCGGTGGTTTGTGGAAGACAACCAATGCCGGAACCACTTTTTCACCCATTTTCGACAATGAGCTGGTCGCCTCAATAGGGGCTCTTGCCGTTGACCCGAACAGACCTGACATTGTGTGGGCCGGTACCGGAGAGGGAAATCCGAGGAACAGTCTTACCAGTGGCCGTGGCGTATATAAAAGCCTCGATGGAGGCAATACATGGAAGCTTATGGGCCTGGAAAAGACAAGCAATATCCATCGCATTCTTATCAATCCCCTGAACAGTGACATCGTTTATGTCGGCGCCATTGGAAATCCATGGGGTCCAAACACCGAGAGGGGATTGTACAAGACCACCGACGGAGGAAAAACATGGAAACAGATTCTGTATAAGGGTACAACCGTAGGTGTATGCGACATGGTAATGGATCACTCAAACCCCGACAAATTATTCGTGGGAATGTGGAACCATCAGCGCTGGCCCTATTTCTTCAATTCAGGAGGTCCCGGTTCCGGGCTTTATATGACCCTTGACGGAGGAGAAACCTTTACCCGGGTAACCAATGGCATCCCCGAAGAGACGGGAAGAATCGGGCTGGCTATATCGGTTAACAGGCCCGATTATGTCTATGCTTATGTCGAGTCGAGGCCCAGTGCCATCTTCAGGTCAACCGACGGTGGATTCCGCTGGGAGAGAAGAGGTGAGCAGGGCATAGGCGGAAGACCCTTCTATTATGCAGAGATCCACATTGATCCGCTGAATGAAAACAGGTTGTATACCATCCACACGGGAGTCAATATGAGCGAGGATGGCGGATTGACATTCCCCTACAGGATTGCCGGCAATGTACATTCTGACCATCATGCATGGTGGATCAATCCTGAGAACCCCAGGCACATGATTGAAGGCAATGACGGAGGTCTTGCAATCACATATGATATGGGGCAGAACTGGACACATATAACCAACCTGCCGCTGGCTCAGTTCTATCACATTAATGTTGACATGGAAACACCCTACAACATTTACGGAGGACTACAGGATAACGGAAGCTGGAGAGGACCGGCATACAAATGGGGATCGGCCATTATCAATGAGGACTGGGAATTCCTTAACAGCGGTGACGGTTTTGACGCAATGCCGGTTCCGGGGGATCCGCGCTATTGCTATGCCCAGTCACAGGGAGGAGCTCTTCGCAGGGTTGACCTTCACACTGGTGCCGGCACAAGCATAAGACCCTCAGGTGACCCCGGAGAAAGGCTCAGGTTCAACTGGAACGCCGCCCTGGCACAGGACCCGTTCGACAGTAACACGATATATCACGGGAGCCAGTTTGTGCATAAAAGCACCAACAGGGGTGACAGTTGGGTCAAGATATCTCCCGATCTCTCCACAAACGACCCGGAAAAACAGAAGACAAACACCAGTGGAGGTATTACCAGGGATGCCACGGGAGCCGAGGTCCACTGTACGGTAATTACCATCTCACCATCGCCTGTACAGAAAGATGTAATATGGGCAGGAACAGATGATGGCAATGTACAGGTTACAACCGACGGTGGAAAGACATGGACAAACACCACCCCCAACATTAAGGGAGCCCCGGCAAACTCATGGATACCACAAATCACTGCTTCCTCCTATAATGCCGGAGAAGCATATGTTGTACTCAACAATTACCGGATGGGGGACAACAGTGCACATCTGTACGTAACCAAAAATTTCGGAAAGACATGGGAGAGGATGATTGATGATACCAAAGTTTGGGGATACATTCTTTGCTTTGTACAGGACCCGATCGAACCAAAACTCATGTTTGCGGGTACCGAATATCATCTATATGTAAGCTTCGACGGAGGAAAGATCTGGAACAAATGGGTTAACAGATACCCGACGGTTTCGACCTATGACCTGGTGATCCACCCGAAGGAACATGACCTTGTAATCGCAACCTTCGGAAGGGCTGTTTATGTTCTTGATGATATACGTCCCCTGAGGGAACTCGCGAAGTCATCAGGAGCAATTCTGAACAAAAAGGTGTTTGCCTGTGAACCTCCCGTTGCCATAATGGCCTCAAGCAGAAATAATCCGGGGTACTATTACAGAGGTGATGCGATGTTCGAGGGCGAGAACAGGCCGATATCTGCTATGCTGACAGCCTATGTAAGTGAGGATACCGAAGAGCGGATGAAGGTGGAGATCCTTTCGATGAATGACGCTGTGATCCGCGTAATGGAGGTAGCCGTCAGGAAGGGATTCAACAGGTTCGCATGGAGGTTTGATCGTGATGGAACACCGACTGCAGGTATGATTCAGAGAGCGACCACCGGTCAGGAAGTTGCCGGCCAGAGAGGCGCAGGAGCTGCAGGAGGCGGTGGTGGCCAGGCTGGCAGAATGGGTGGCGGCGGCAGGGTTCTGCCGGGTACCTACAAGGTGAGAATGTCTCTCGCCGGAGAATCCTCCACAACCCAGATCACTGTACAGAATGACCCGAGGGTTGCTATGCCCGATGTATCAGCTGCAGCAAGGAACCTGGCTGAATCCGAAGCTTACATACCTAAAATCAACACCCTCAATGAGTTGTATCAGAAATTCTATGACTGCAACGCTACAATAACAAAGGTTGACGAGTATGTCAGGATGGATCCCAGGATAGCCCAGGAACTGAATGATGTACATACACCGTTGAAGGAAAAGTACACCGCAGCTGAAAGAAGGTTGTCGGGCAGGCCCGAAGGACTGTTTACAAAAATTAACAACTACAGGATACTTACAACAGCCACAAGGGAACTCACTGCTGAGGAAAGATCACAGGTAGCGGCTGTTAATGCGGCCATTACTGAGGCAACAACGGTACTCAATGATTTCCTTAAGGAATGGCCTCAATATCTTGAGAAACTGAAGGAGAAGAAAGTGCCTTTGGATGTTCTCATCAAATAAGCTGAAAGGAAAGCAATAATTGCCAGACAATCATAGCCTCCCGGCAGATACTATTCTCCGGGGGGCTATTTTTCTAAGGGACCCGGTATAATCTGTTTCAATTCAACATAATACACCAATGGCGAATAGGGAGGGATGACAAACCCGTCACCTTCAGAACCATATGCCAGCGATGAGGGTATAAGAAGTTGCGCCTTCCCCCCTGTCTTCATCATACCTATCCCCTCTTCGAATCCCGGGATTACCGCATCGGTGCCCAACCTGAACTTAAATGGGTCTCCGGTGATCAGCTCGCCGATCTTCATTCCATTGATAAGATATACTGTAAAATATAATGCAGCAGTATCTCCCGGCACCGGCTGTACACCCGTTCCTTCCTGGGTTTCAATATAGTATAATCCCGATGCAGTGGGGCCCACAGTTATGTTATTAATTCTCAGGAATTCGGCAATAGCGTCCTTCTCTTGCTGGATAAGCTTTTTTTCAACATCGCATGTGGATATACCGATCAAAATCGTAATCATTATCAACAGTCTGCCAGTATTAATTATCCTGTTCTTCATCGATGATAGTTT
>JAVEWX010000128.1:0-8427 GCA_034004335.1 Bacteroidales bacterium
AGGTGGACTTACGGGGACGACGCACTCCGTAGCTCCCGTTGTTCAGTTTCCCTCTCCTGGTTTTCATGTCACCTTTTCCCATAGTCTTATTGATTTTTTAGGTTATTGGTCATATTGTGCAGGAATCATCAAAGTTACAAAAATTCTATACTTTTACTTCATCTAATGACTAAATCACGGAATGAAAAAGGAAGAAATCTTCAGGAATGCTGAAGAAATGGACAGGCTGGATGATCTGAGAGAGTTCAGAAGCCTGTTCCGGCACGCTGATGAAAGGTTGATATATTTTGACGGGAATTCCCTTGGTATGGCTCCTGTTGCCACAATTGACCATATTAACCATGTTGTTGAGAGGGAATGGGGTGACAGGCTCATCAGATCATATAACGAAAAATGGTGGAACATGCCATCCGCCCTCGGGGCGGCAATAGCTCCTTTGATTGGAGCATGTCCTGATGAGGTCATCGTGTGCGATTCCGTTTCCGTGAATATGTTTAAGATACTGGCAGGAGTACTGAATAATTCCGGAAACAAAAAGGTAATAGTCAGCGATGAGATGAATTTCGGAACCGACCTGTATATTGTCCAGGGATTAATTGATCTTTTAGGCAGGGGGCATCAGCTACGCCTTATGAAGAGCAAAGACGGGATAACCATAGAGGATGATGAGATCGACAGGTGCCTCGACAGAGACACTGCAGTGTTATCGCTATCTTATGTCTCATTCCGCAGTTCGTTCATGTATGACATGAAGAGGATTACGGATAAGGCACATGCAGTCTCTTCATATGTGCTCTGGGACCTGTGCCATGCCGTCGGAGCAGTACCCATTGACCTGAATGGTGCAGGGGCTGATTTTGCAGTGGGTTGTACATACAAGTACCTTAACGGGGGACCGGGTGCCACATCTTTCCTCTATGTCAGGAGGGACCTCAGGGATAAAATTCAATCTCCGGTTTGGGGTTGGTGGGCAGATGCCGATCCTTTCAGCTTCAATACTGCCTTCAGGGCTTCCGAAGGAATGAAGAAGTACCTGGCAGGCTCGGTTCCGGTATTGTCATCATCAACACTTAAAACCTCGCTCGACATTTTCAGACTTGCAGGCATGGACCGGATCAGGAAGAAAAGTATCGGCATGTCAACCTTCTTCCTGGGGCTTGCCGAAGAATACCTCCTGCCTCTGGGATTCAGTCACGGTTCCCCGGGGGATCCCGCGAAAAGAGGCTCTCACATCTCACTCAGGCATCCTGAAGCATTCAGAATATGCAGGGCTCTGACAGACGAAAACGAAGGCAGCTATACCATCATACCTGATTTCAGATCGCCCGACAACATAAGGATCGGATTCGCCCCTCTGTACAATACCTACATGGAGATCGCAATTCTGGTTTCTGAGCTGGTGAGGGTAGTAAATTCGAAAATCTATGAAGGATACAGCACCGGGAAGGAGGATGTTACATAATCCGGATGACCGGCATCCGGTGGCCGGTATTCGGTATTCAGTATTCAGTAATCGGTAGCTGAAATGACCCGTAACACGCAACCCGTAACACGCAACCCGCAACCCCTATGCCCACCTATTGCGAATATATAAGCAGACTGACCGGTGAACTGAGGGAACTCCACCGGGATTATCATGACAACCATTATGGATTTCCCTTATACGATGACAATGAACTGTATGGAAGGTTCCTGATGGAGATAAACCAGGCGGGTCTGAGCTGGACCCTCATGTTGAGGAAGATGAAGAACTTCGAAAAAGCCTATGATGGCTTTGACATCGGCAGAATAGCTGATTACGGCGAGCAGGATTTCGAACGGCTGATGAGTGATTCCGGAATAATCAGAAACAGGCTGAAGATCAGTGCCGCGATAGAGAATGCACGACGGATCAGAGGATTACAGAAGAGTTACGGCTCCTTCAGAAACTGGCTCGATGAAATGGCAGAGACACACTTGACACTGGGTGACTGGACAACCCTTTTCCGAAAAACATTTGTCTTTACCGGAGGAGAAATCGTCAATGAGTTCCTGATGAGTATAGCCATGCTTCCGGGAGCACATTCCGACGACTGTCCGGTTTACCTGGAGTTGAAAGAGAAGGGTATCATACAGAACCGGTAACTTAATCTTCCCGGCTTTGTTCCGGACCATATTTTTTCTAAATTTGTTGGTATGAACCCGGTGGATATCAAGGTATATACCCGGCACCCCTCACCGAGGCTCGGTTGGGTGGCAGGAGTTCTTCTCAGGGATTTACTGGGCCTGAGCTATTCAGTTATCACCGACAAACGGAAAATTGGCACTACACCCCTGATCAACTACAGCGGTGAGGATATCCAGGGTTCTTTTGCTATCACACCCTGCGGATTGCTGGAGGAGGATTTCATCAGGAGTGAGGATCCGGAGACCGACTGCATTGATGAAACCGTAGTTCTTTTCCCGGGAAGCGGACATATGCATTTCGACATATTCGCAGCTGCATTCTGGCTGTTGAGCAGGTGCGAGGAGTACCGGCCATTTAAGGCTGACAGGCACGGTCGTTACCCTGCAGAAGAGAGCCTCTCCTTCAGGAAGGGATTCCTCCACAAACCTGTTGTGGAAATCTGGGCGAGAAAGCTGGCAGGGGAACTAATCAGGCTATTCCCTTTTATGGCATTCCGCAGAAACGAGTTCAGACCGTTGATAACCTTTGACATAGACCAGGCTTATGCATACCTGGGTAAGGGTCTCCTCAGGGGTGCGGCCGGTATGGTAACCGGACTGGTAAAAGGCGGGGCGAAGGAGCGGTGGCGTACCATTTCCGGATCATCATCCGATCCTTACGATGTATATGATTATATAACCCGGGAGATTGATGCCAGGGGAAGCGAAGCCATATTCTTCTTTCCCTTCGGATCGTGGTCGGAATTTGACAGGAATAACAGGTACGACAGCAGGGTATATCGTACCCTTGTAGCCGGCATGGCAGAAAGGTACCTGACAGGGGTCCATTTCTCATACTCTTCCGGCAGGAACCATGGCCTGATCCGTAAGGAGGCAGAAAGGTTTGCCCATACCGCCGGCTTCAGACCGGAGGCATCCAGACATCATTATCTGGTTATAAAACTGCCTGAAACATACAGGGGCCTTGAAGATGAAGGAATTAAAACCGATTATTCTCTCGGCTACGCTTCTGTTCCGGGTTTCAGGGCCGGTATCTCCAGACCATTCAGTTTCTACGACCTGGGCAGGGAGCAGGAAACCCGGCTGACGGTTGCCCCTTTTGCATTCATGGATGTGACACTAAAGGATTATCTCCGTCTCGATGTTGCGGGCGCAAGGAAGGTGATTGAAAATCTTGTTGCAGAGGTTAAGGGTACTGGCGGAACCTTTATCAGTATCTGGCATAACAGCAGCCTGACCGGTATGGGAGAATGGGAGGGATGGCGAGAGGTCTTCGAACATACACTTAACCTGACCAGTAAATGATACGCTACCTTGGCCACAACGAAATTGACAAGGCAAGGTGGGATGAATGCCTCGATAATCTGCCGGCATGTAAACCCTATCCCTATTCCTGGTACCTCGACATTATGGTGCCACACTGGGAAGCCCTGGTTGATGATGACTATGACTCTGTTTTTCCGGTACCGGCCTTCAGGAAATACGGGTTCTACTACATCGCCACTCCGGTGTTCCTGCAACAGCTTGGTATCTATTCACCCGATAACAACCTGTCTTTCAAGATAGATGAATACCTCGCTTTTATGCCGGAATTCTACAGGTTGATTGACATGTGCATAGCCCAGGATCCTTCGGGGAGTGATTTCAGGATCGGGATTAAGGATAATCATGAGCTTGATCTGTCGAAGTCCTACGCTTTAATGTGGGAAGGTTTCTCCTCCGACTGCAGGAGAAACATAAGGCTCAGCCTTAATGAAAGATTCACGGTTGAAGAGAATGTCTCCCCCTCGGAGGTAATCGGGCTGTTCAGAAGAAACAGCGGCAGGGGACTAAGGGGTGTTAAAAACCGGGATTACCGTAAGCTGGAAATGCTGATGCAATACTGTCTGGCAAACGAAAAGGGGAGGCTCGTGGGAATAAGTAATGTGTCGGGACAGCTCATCTATGGTCTTTTTGCGGTTCTCACTCCGGGGTCTGTCACGCTGTTGTTTACGGCCACATCGGATGAGAGTCGCAGCAGGAGGGCAGGTTATTTTGTGCTGAATTCGCTTATTGAGGAGTATTCCGGCAGTAACAGGATACTCGATTTTGCAGGTTCTTCAATACCTACAGTGGCAGACTATAACCGCTCTTTCGGATGCGTTACGGTTCCCTACTACCACATTTACCGCAACCGCCTTCCCTGGCCGGTGAAAATATTCAAGTAGATTAACATAATAGCATATCACTCCATCACCAGATCAACCCTGTTTCTTAGTTGGTTGAACTGCTTGGTCTGGAACATGAAGGCATGCAGCCTTGAGTCGAGAGCCGTATCCTCCTGCCCGTCGTAGGCAATGTTTACCCAGGGCAGATTATTATGCTCCTTCCGGAATGTCTCCGAGACTGCAGAGATGATGGTCCCCGGCATGCAGGTGAAGGGCAGCAGATTAGCTACTCCTGAAATGAGGTTCTTCGACAGGAGAGAAACGTTTCCGAGTGAGAGCGGAGGGTCTCCGTCGTAATGCTTGTGGATGTAGGGGAAGCAATATTCAAGTATATCATGAATATGGGTAATACCACGCTTGTCGATCCTGTTTATTACCTTGCCTGATACCACTGAGGCAGTAATATTCTGTGAGAACTTCTGGATATGCGCCCTTACGAATCCCCTGACACTGCGTTTCCACTTACTGTCGCGAATATATCTGTAGGTGGAATAGAGCAGCCATTCCGATAAAGGCATTATCAGGGTTTCGGCACCCATATTTTCCAGCCTTTCCACCAAGCGTCCGCTACAGTAGTTATTGTCCCTCATGAATATCTCCCCTACCACAGCTATCACAGGCTTACGGGGTTCTCCGGTAAGAGGGACCGTATCGAACTCATCTGCAGCCATCTTAAGAATATTGGCAAGATTACAGGCACCCTCTTCAACATCTTCTTCCAGCCTCCTCAGGTACTTATAATAAACCTCGTTTGCGCTTCCCTTATTCAGTTTGTAGGGCCTTTTTTCCTGTACCATCTTCCTGAGAAAATCGACTGCTACGAAGCCTTTCCATGTCAGAAGCCTGAATCTGACCGGGTTGTTGACCGGCATCTCGGCATAGGAGGTGTCATTGCTCGGGCTTATTATTTCAACTTCAGGGAAACCAATGCGTTCAAAGATATGCTTCTGGAGTTTGTTATACTCACCAAACCGGCATGGGCCGTTATGATCGGGCATAAAGAAGGTTACCCGTGAAGGATCGATACCGGGTTCCTGCAACTTCTTCAGGAAACTGCCGGTGGTGCATATCATCGGGAAACATTCTGTGCCTGTCGTGTACTTTCTTGCAAGTTCTATCTCCTTGTCAGTTTGCATAGGGAGAACTTCCGATGGTGTCCCGCATGCCCGGCAGGCTGCCGAGATCATGTAAGCCGCATCGTTCATATAGGGAAAATAGAGAGTCCTCGGGTCACCATTGGAAGCGGTTCTTGCTTTCTTCTCCTCCACTTCCCTTCTATTTCTCTGCTTTTCGTAACCGCTGAGGCTGTCGAGAAATGCTTCAATCCTGGTTATCATTCCTGCATCGGCGCTGTGCTCGTCAACCTCAAGATGAAGGAATGGCTTACCCATCATCTCCCGATGCACAAAGTGCTGCAGGAAGGAATCCGGTCCGCATCTGAAGTTGCCAATGTAGATTGCATACAGTTTGTCTTTCCTTGCGATTAAGCGGGCTCCTGCAAGTATCTTCTGGCCATTCGGCCAGTACATGTTGCGATAATCATCAAATACATTCTCATCTTTCAGGGGGAGGTAATCGAGGGGGATCGGAACAATATCCATTCTGATAAGCTTTTCAATCAGGTCGAGATTCAGGGAAGGGTCTCCTGAATTGTAGGGTCGTCCTATTATGACCAGGGACTGCTTCTCTGCCGGAAGTGATGCGAGCACCTCCTTGCCCCTTTGAGCCACAGATTCTTCGAATTCAACCTGTGCAAGTAAGGCTAGCTTAAGAGCTTCACGACTCTTTTTGTAGGGTGTTCTGAAAGTGGTTTTCATGAAGTCACCCAGTTCCTGACTAACCACTCTCGGGTACCTGAAATGTAGCACGGGTGTCAGCATTTTTTCTGTAACCTCCTTCCAGTCATGCAAGGCAGAATTAAGCAGATATGAATAGGTCTGCACCCATGGGCAGTTACAGTTGGAAGTAGGATTGTCTATGGTGCCGGTTGCATTGACTACAAAAGGAGTGAAAATGTAGTCAACCCCCTTTTCATGAAGGTCGAGGAGATGACCGTGCATTACTTCTACGGGATAGCATGTTTCGGCCACCATGGTTTCGAGCGACCGGGTTATGATCTTCCTGTCTGTGTCACCGCTGATAACGACGCTGAATCCAAGCTTTTCGAAGAAGGTGCGCCAGAGTGGAAACTGCTGGTAGTAGACCATCAGTCCCTTCGGGATACCAATTATCAGTTTTCCGGCATCAGTTTCGGGCGTGTAGTCTCCGAGCAACATTTTCTGGCGTTCAACGAAGTAGTTAGGAATCTCCTTTCCCTTTCCCTTGCGTTCCCTGACATCGTAATTGTCGCATCTGCCTCCGTAGTAGAGAGGTTTCCTGTCTCCCTCGACCTTCACCCGTCGTATTTCACAATGGTTATTGCATCGCTTGCATTCAAAACTGTCGGTTGCATAACTGCGGTTTCGTATTTCAAAGCCTTTAAAACGAGATTTCTGACCCTTCGGCATCGACTCTCTGGCAAGGATGGCCGCCCCGATTGCACCTGTGACATCGAAATGCGGAGGGATGCATATTGGCTTACCCGTAACCTTCTCGAATGCAGATACCACAGATTTATTGTTTGTTACGCCACCCTGGAAGAAAATCCTGTTGCCAATGGGTTTATTGCCCACCACCCTGTTGAGATAGTTATGAACTATTGAATAGGCCAGACCTCCAACAAGGTTTTCGACTGGTTCTCCCTTCTGTGAATGGGAGTTCAGGTCAGACTCCATAAAAACAGTGCATCTGTCACCAAGTTTTGATGGTGTCTTTGAGGCCAGCGCCATTTCGCCAAATTGTCCGATGATATTGATACCTAGCTTCTCTGCTTGCTCTTCCAGAAAAGAGCCTGTGCCGGCTGCGCAAACCTTATTCATTTCGAAGTCGATGACCACCCCGTTCTGAATCCTGATATATTTGGAGTCCTGACCACCTATCTCGAATATTGTATCAACCGCGGGGTCGTAAGCTATTGCCGCTGTAGCCTGCGCGGTTATCTCGTTTTTTATGGCATCAGCGCCGATAAAGTCACCGGTCAGGTACCGGCCTGAGCCGGTTGATCCGGCAGCAAGCACTTCAACCCTTTCACCGACTTCATCATATATTTCACTGACACCCTGTTTGATAGTCTCGATCGGCTTTCCTGCTGTTGGAAGGTAGCTGCGCGCAATAACCCTGTTCTTATCATCGATGAGTACCACATTCGTGCTGAGCGAACCGACATCAACCCCAAGATAGACTCCTGTTCTTTCAACAGAGGGATCAAGCGGATACACCCCCTTTACAACCCTGTCTCCGGGGTCATCAAGCTGATCGAGTGAAGTCTTTTGTCTCTGATCCGATTCGAGGTAAGCTGTCAGCCCTTCGATACCCCTGAAAAATGCTTTGCCTGAATCATTTACCATTGAATGCAGAAGAGCGCCAATAGCCCCCATAGATGCATGGTATTCCGATACCAGAAATTCTTCCTCTGTCAGCCCCAGTACCTCTCTGAATGCACGAACCATTCCCTTGTTGGCTGCCACGCCTCCGTTGAAGAGAACAGGCGCCCTGAAGTGTTTGCCCTTGCCCAGGGTGCTTTTAAGGTTCCGTGCTACCGCAAAGCAGAGACCTGCTACTATATCATGCACGGGTGTGGCTATCTGCTGAAGGTGAATCATGTCGCTCTTGGCGAACACGCTGCACCGGCCTGCTATCCGGGGGGGCTTCTCCGATTTCATCGCAAGGTCGCCGAACTCGTTTATTATTGATAGCCCGAGCCGGTTTGCCTGCTGATCGAGGAAAGAGCCCGTGCCGGCGGCACACAGGTTGTTCATTGCAAAATCGGTAAGAGATGAACTATCAGTTCCCCCTGACTGACCCATGAATATCAGCTTTGAATCTTCGCCTCCCATCTCAATGATAGTCTTTACCCCGGGGTATAAATGAGACGCAGAGGCCGATTGGGCTATTATCTCATTTACGAAGACGCCTCCGGTCAGCTCCGAGGCAAGCTTGCCTCCAGTACCAGTAT
>JAVEWX010000129.1:0-8411 GCA_034004335.1 Bacteroidales bacterium
AGTTCAGTTCATCCGTCACTATGCGTCTCCTGCCCTCTTTGAACTTAAGCGAAGCATGGGCCAGTTTGTAGAGGTTGACTGAAGTGGTATCTGTGATTATCACTTCGCCTTCGGAAGCGCCGGCAATACGGGCAATCTTATCGCCAAGCTCCCTGTTTTTTGTAAACCAGTCTTCATTCCAGCTTCGTATCAGCCTCTCGCCCCACTCAAGGTTAACAGTCCGGCCAACTATTGCCTTGCTTTCAACAGGCAGTTTGCCCAGTGAGTTCCCGTCCAGGTAGATCAGCTTTTCATCCCCCGAAAAAAACTTTGACCTGTAAACGGAGAACTCATCCAGCTCATCGAGGGCTATAGCTTCCCTGTTTGCCGATTCCATAACCATTGTTAATCCTACTTTAGCATTTTCAATATCTCCGGGAGAGCCAGTTTTACCCACTCTGTATACATTTTGCCCGACGGGTGCAATCCATCACCTGCAATGAGAGTTCTGTCATTCTCTGCCAGCCTTGAAACGCCTGTTACATCTACCCAGGAAAAGCCTCTTGACAGGGTTATCTCCTTGTTTATCGTATTGTACTGGTCGATCTCCCCGGCAATCTTCTCCCTGTCCCTGCCCGATGCAAAGGGTGTCACTCCCCAGTCGGGGATGGAGAGAACTATGACCCTGCCGGTGTCATTCCCGGCAAAATAGAGGGCCTGATCCAGCAATTCCCCGAACTCTATCGTGTAAATTTCGATATCCATGCCCCGGTACTGGTTGTTTACCCCGATAAGCAGGCTGACCAGGTCATAGGGGCCCTTAGGGCTGGCAGCTTTAATGCCAGCCTTCAGATCTCCGGTTGTCCAGCCGGTAACCGCGATGATCTGCGGTGCTTCCACAGAGTATCCACGCTCAGTCAGTGAATCCGCTATCTGAACGGGATAGCGAAGGCTGGGGTCAACACTCTCACCTATCGTGTACGAGTCTCCCAGTGCCAGGTATCTCAGAGTGTCCTGTTCTTGTTCCATCTTGTCTCCTGTATCCGGATTTGTGATTACCGGTTGTTTTTTAACCTCACTGCTGCATGACAGAGCACTGAGCGAAATCAATATAGTAAATAAGCATCTTCTCATAAATTCAGATCCCCTTGAAAGCAAATACAAGATACCAATAATAAGAATATCACACAGAATCTTTCCTCTTCGCCCCCCTCAGAACCATGATCACCGTGCGCGGGAAAGTCACCCCCTGCCTTGCCGGATGATCCGGCAGAAGCTAAGAACTATTACCAGGCAGGGCAATCTAAGTATAGTCACTGCTCGCATCCGGATCTCGTTTTCATTTCTCCGGAAGCTTCACAAAACCATTAATTGGTTCGGTCAGGGATTCAGTTTTTCTGATTCCCTCCCTCCCCTGACCAATAGCCAGATTGCGAAAGCCATTTCGCCCAGGATACTGGGTATTGCTACCAGTGCCAGGAAAACGGAGGCATAGGATTCATAATCCGGAAGTACAAAATGTGCTGCAGTATCTATCATGTACATCACACCCGCAATTATCAGAAAGATGGCTATTATTCCCGGCTTGCCGATGATTCTTCCCAGCAATATCAGATGAATACCGAAAAAAAACAGTCCGATCAACCATATTACGTTAAATATGTCGGCCTGCTTAAGGATCTCCTGACTGCCTGTGGATGAAAGTGCAACCACCAGTGCGAAAATTGCCACTGCCATTATCGCCGCATGCATCATCCGGAACAGAGTGCTCAGCAAAGATAAAACGTGGTTTTTGTAGAGTTCAAGAAGAGCCCATGCAACCACTACATCAAAAACAACAGTGATCATGAAGGAGAGGATTCCGAATCTTACTATCATGTGATTTTCACCGATAGTCAGGACTGGATCCGCAAGAAGCGATTGGAGTACAAAAAAATTCGCAAAAATTGCCGCGAAGAAAATGATCAGGTAACTGATACCTGCTATTACAGAAAGTTTTCTTTTGTTCATTTTATCTGGGGTTGTTATTAGCTATAGAGAGTTATCACCAGTGCAATCATTATTTAGGGGAACAACCTATTATACGGTATTGTTCATATTCACCTGGTTGGAAAGTGATTATAATATACTGATAATCAATTTCAGGCTTTACACACATCTCCGGAACTGCTGATTGCTGTTCCATGACCCCTGATTCTGAGTGATTGGCTCCTGAGTAGGCCACTATTTATTAATTAGGATTCAATTGTCTGAAGTGGAAGTCCTTTAGACTAATTAATGGAAAATAAGCTGCTTGCAGACCTGTAACATTCCTGTAACAGATTTGTTATCAATTCTTAACCGGTTTTAAACCATGGCCCCGATTTTAATGATCTAGATTTGTTCCGTGATTTTTGAAACACTAAGGATCTTAAATATTACGAACAAAATCAGACATTTATGAAAACAATCAAGACTAAGTTACTTTTTGCGGTTATCGCTTCGCTTGCAATATTGAGCGGTTGCCAGAAGAGTTATGAAATTCCCACGGTTACAGCTCCGGCAAGCCAGAACGTGGAAGTTGGAAAGAGTGCGGATATCTCTTTCTCCTTCACCGCTGACGCCGGATTTGGCAAATCATCCCTTAGCGCCACCGGAGGCACGGCTGCCATCAAGACCGACGGCACGACTGAAGCTACCAGCGGAACAATTGTAGTTGCATTTACTGCAGGTTCCACGGTGGGTGCAGGCTCGGTGACCCTTACCGTTACCGACACAGAATCCCAGGTTGCTTCGAATACCGCTGTTCTGGCCCTGTTCGAAAAGGGAGCTCCGATGGTTACCACCCCCGCAAACTCATCCACAATCCTGGTGAACTCGGTCGATGTTACCTTCCCGTTCACAGCAGAAGGCGGATACAAATCTTCAACCCTGGTTGCAACAAACGGTACTGCTGCTATTAAGACAGATGCCGCAGCAAATGCCACAGCGGGGAACATTGTCGTCTCCTTCACAGCCGGCACGGATGCAGGCGCAGGTTCAGTTGCCATCACTGTCACTGACAACAATAATAAAGTCGGAACCGCAACTGCCGTTGTTGATGTCAAAAAAGGTATTTCGGTTACTGAGAATATCTCGGCGAATACTACCTGGGAAACCGGCAAGATTTATATTCTCGAAACCCGTGTCGCAGTTTTATCAGGTGTGACACTGACAATTGAGCCGGGTGTTATTGTAAAAGGAAATGCAGGTATAGGCTCAAATGCAACTGCTCTTCTGATTGCCCGTGGTGCTGCTCTAATGGCTGAAGGCACTGAAACATCTCCTATCATCTTCACTTCTGTATCCGATAACATTCTTCCGTGGCAGATAATAAGCCCGAATCTTCCGCCGGACCTCGACGGGCTCTGGGGCGGACTGGTTATACTGGGTAATGCCCCTATAGCCGCCAGTGTAAGCCCTAAACAGATTGAAGGCATTCCCCCGTCTGATGCCAATGGACTGTACGGTGGAACAGACCCCACTGACAATTCAGGTGTCATTAAATATGTGTCAATACGTCACGGCGGAGCAAACATCGGGGAAGGAAATGAAATCAATGGACTGACCCTTGGAGGTGTAGGAAGCCGTACAATCATCGAAAATGTAGAAATAATAGCCAACCAGGATGACGGTATCGAGTGGTTCGGAGGTACGGTCAATGTAAAAAATGCTGTGGTTTGGAATGCCGGTGACGATGCCATCGATACTGACCAGGGATGGGGAGGAACACTTGACAACTTCATAGTGATTACTCCTGGTGACAAGTGCTTTGAGCTTGACGGTCCCGAGGGTTCATCAGCACCAGCCGTCAAACATATCATTAAGAACGGACACGTAAGGGCAGGCAATGCAGCAGGACTGGTTGACATTGATGATGCCGGTGACAGCAAGGACTCATATCTTGATTTCATGAACATATACTTCTACAAGCTCAAGTCATCGTCACCCTACCAGACTTTCGATGCCGTTCCGAAATTCTATGCGTTTGACTTCAATCACTTCGAGGTTGTTTTGCCAGGGACAGCCACCCTACAGGATATTTTCCTGAAAGGATCTGATGCCTACGCTACAGCAGTTGCAGAAGGTGCCAATACTGTAGGGGCCAATCCCGCAACATTTACCGGAACCTGGTCATGGGCAGCAGCAGCTACCGCATTTTAAATTTCAACCATGCGTCCAATTAAAGTAATTCTAACAGTCATTGTCTTATTGTTGTCCGGCCAGATTTATGCTCAAAAGGGCATTGTCAGGGGCACAATTTTTGACAGCTCTCTCGGAGAGCCCATGATAGGTGTAACAATATTTGCCGAGGGTACTACCCTGGGGGTGGTCTCTGATCTCGATGGTAAATTCAATCTCACTCTTCCTGCCGGTAAGTACAACCTGAAGTTTTCCTTCGTCTCATTCGAGACGCTTATTGTAAGTGATGTCTCAATTGCAGACGGAGAAACAGTGTTAATGGAAGATGTCCAGCTCAAGCCTTCAACGGTCGGCCTTGAGGAGGTTACGGTCACGGCCAATGTTGTGCGAAACACTGAAAATGCCATTATGACTATCAAGAGGAAATCCCCGACACTGCTTGACGGAATTTCTGCAGCAGGATTGAGGAAAATAGGTGATTCTGATGCTGCCGCATCCATCAAGAGGGTTCCCGGAGTTTCGGTTGAAGGAGGTAAATATGTCTATGTACGAGGTCTCGGTGACAGGTATACAAAGACAATCATTAACGGGGTTGATATGCCGGGACTTGATCCGGACAGAAATTCAATCCAGATGGATATCTTTCCGACAAGTGTCATTGACAATATTATCATCCATAAGTCCGCCGGCGCTGACCTTCCGGCTGATTTCACAGGCGGTATGGTGGATATAGCAATTAAGGATTTCCCGGAGGAAAAAACAGGGAATATCTATATCAGCGGAGCCTATAACCCTGACTATCACTTCAGAAATGACTTCCTTAGCTATGAAGGAGGGAAAACGGATTTTCTTGGATTTGATGACGGAACCAGGAGAATACCGGCTATAGAAAATATACCGTTTTATTCTGAAGTGGTGGTTCTGCCCCCCGAGGATGAGCTGAGCATGAAATACAGGGATATACTCCAGGGCTTTAATCCAACCATGGCGGCTATGAAAACGAGGAGCTTCATGGACTACAGTTTCGGTGTCTCACTGGGCGACCAGAAACCTCTGAATAAAGTAACTCTCGGTTATACCTTCAGCTTTTCGTATAAGAACAGCACTGAATTCTACAAAGATGCAGAGTACGGCAGGTATGGCCTGTCTGCCGATCCTGCTGTAACCGAGATGGAGGTGCGTGAATTCCAGAAAGGTGATGTTGGCATGAGTAATGTCCTTGTAAGCGGACTGGCAGGTTTCGCCCTAAAGACAAACAGATCAAAATACCGGTTGAACATATTGCACCTGCAAAACGGTGAATCAAAAGCAGGAGTGTTTGATTATCAGAGCTCCGACCTTGGAACTATCTTCGAGGGTGTGCAGCACAACCTCGAGTACAGTCAGCGCTCCGTCACAAACCTGCTGATTGACGGAAAGCACTCTTTCAACGACTCCAAATGGGAGATTGTGTGGAAAGTATCTCCTACTCTTTCGGTGATTGAAGATCCTGATGTGAGATTTACAAGATATGTCAGGCAAAACGACAACTACGTTATCGGGACTGAGTCAGGCTTCCCGGAAAGAATATGGAGGGAACTGTCCGAAATTAACATTGGGAGTATCCTCCATCTGACCCGGGAATACAATTTCCGGGGGGAAAAGGCCAAACTCCATTTCGGGGGCGCCTATACCTTCAAGGAACGCGATTTCGTCATCAACAAATATTCGTTCAATATCCGCAATGTCCCCATGACGGGAGATCCCAATGAGCTTTTCAGTGACCAGAACCTGTGGCCCTACCAGGGAACCGATCCTTTCAGCGGGACAACCTATGAGGCCAATTTCATTCCTGCCAATCCAAACCAGTACAACTCAAGGTCTGGCAACGCAGCAGCATATATCTCCACTGAACTCAGCCTTTTCAGGAATCTCAGGGCTATTATCGGCGTAAGAGCTGAGAACTATACCCAGAGATATACCGGGCAGGACCAGTTGGGAACCAATGTTCTGAATGATGAGGTGGTTCTTGATAATCTCGATTTCTTCCCGACAGTTAATCTGATCTATAATGTCAATGATAAACAGAATGTCCGCTTTTCCTGGGCAAAGACCATTGCAAGACCCTCATTCAAGGAGATGTCATATGCAGAGATATCTGATCCGATAAGCAACCGTACCTTTATCGGAGGTCTGTTCCGCGATGCAGACGATGTTGCAGGCATTGTGTACTGGGACGGCAACCTCGTCAACACCTACATTCAGAACCTGGATGTCAGGTGGGAACTTTATCACTCGATAGGTCAGATGATATCTGTAAGCGGATTCTACAAGCGGTTTGAGAACCCGATAGAGATTGTGCAATATGCCACGACCCAGAAGGGATCTTTCCAGCCGCGGAACGTGGGAGACGGACAGGTGATTGGCGTTGAAACTGAATTCCGCCAGAATCTGGCTATAGTGACACAGGCTCTGGAGAATTTCTCACTCGCCGGAAACATATCATTTACCTCCTCCAGGATAGATATGAGTCTTACCGAGTATAAGTCGAGAATTGAAAATGCCCGCGCCGGCCAGACAATTGAAGAGGCCAGGGAGATGGCCAGACAGGCACCGTTCATCATCAATGCCGGTTTATCATATAATGGCGGTGAAAACGGATTCTGGAGAGGCCTTGAAGCAGGACTCTACTATAATGTACAGGGCACAACCCTGCAATATGTCGGGATTGCCGATAAGCCCGATATCTATATGCTTCCTTTTCACAGCCTGAACTTCAATGCAACCAAATACCTCGGGAAAAATGACCGTACCCAGGTGGGATTCAAGATTGAAAACCTCCTGAATGACAAGAAGGAATCTGTTTTCAGGTCGTTCAACCCGACAGACCAGTACTTTACCAAACTGGAACCGGGAATAACCTTCCAGTTCAAACTGAGTTACTCCCTGTTCAAATGATAACCTAGCTCTTACTTTAGCCTGGACGCTGTGCCCGGATAAAACGTTGTTCTTTCTCCGGGCACTTTTTTTCAGGCCGTGTCACAGGTAAAGCAACTGTGCGCTTTCATTGTTATTTGAGTTATTTGCTCCTCCAAAGGTTGGGCAGGAACTGGTAGTACAACAGGTGCCGCCAGGTAGACCAGTCGTGGCCGCCATGACCGCCAACATAATACTGATGCCTGATGTCATGTTTTACAAGGGCTTCATGCAGAACCAGGCATCTTTGCCCCATAAAACCTTTTGCTTCCTCGGTACCCTGGCCAACAAAAAGGTAATCAACCTTTTCATTCACTTTCGGATCATTTAGAAACTGTGCCAGCGATGTTTCCGCATTTGTATCACCGGCGCTGAGAATACCGAAACTGGCAAAAAGGTCAAGCGAACTAAAACCGATAAACATACTGTGACGGCCTCCCATTGACAACCCTGAGATGGCCCTGCCTTTTGGTGACCTGACTGTGCTGTAAGCCTTGTCAACCAGTGGAATTACATGGTTCCGGAGCTCTTTTTCAAGAATATCGAAAGTGAGTTCGGTGTGTCTGGGATGATTCCTGTGAATTACCTGGTTGTTGGGAATTGCAATAATCATCGGGACAGCTTTCCCTTCGGCCAGCAGGTTGTCCAGAATAAAATTCGCCCTTCCGTCGAACACCCAGTTGGACGGGAGCTCGCCGCTTCCACCCAGGAGATACAATACCGGGTATTTTTTCTTCGGATTGTAGCCGGGAGGAGTGTAAACGTAGAGTTCCCGTTCACCGCCGGTTACATCCGAATGATAAAAATGACGCGTCACTGTTCCGTGAGGTACATTCCGGGCGTCGTAATATGCCGGCCCATCGCCGTGTACAATCAGCTCACTGTAAGGCGGCATGGCCGTAAAGGCAGCGTAAGTATTGTTCGGGTCAGGAATCTGAACTCCGTCTACATTGAAATGATAAGCATACATATCCGGTTTGAGCGGCCCTATTGTCAGGGTCCAGATGCCATCATCACCCTTTGTAAAAGGAATAGGCTGCCTGCCAAGGTTATTGGCCGTGTGGATTGCCCCGGCCGGCAGGACAACCTTCTGTGCATCGGGAGCTTTTAACCGGAATGTAACTGTATTGTCGTCGCGCACCTCGGGCGAATTCACATTAGCGCTGAACGGAATCAGACCCTCTGTGTTCTTCTGCGGATTGTAATCGAGATTTACGTTGGCCTGCTGTCCGAAACCATGACCCGAAATCCAGATCAATCCGGCAACGAGAATCAGAACTTGATTTTTCATTGGTTTATTTAATTTTTATTTCATT
>JAVEWX010000130.1:0-8328 GCA_034004335.1 Bacteroidales bacterium
CCAAAACTGTATATGCGAGTGGCCCGGTGACTACTAACGAGCGTGAGGCGGGTAATTTTACATCGCTGAAGGTCAGTACCGGTATTGATGTATACCTGTCACAGGGAGAGAAGGAAAGCATCACGGTTGAGGCTGATGAGAATCTCCATGAATACATTCTTACAGAGGTCCGAAACGGAGTTCTCCATGTTTACAGTAATGTCAGCATAAGGAATGCCCGGTCAAAAAAGGTCCATGTTACCATGAACAGGATTGAATCGGTCAGCACATCGAGTGCGGGTGACATTACAGGAGTGACCCCTCTGTCTGTCGACAAAATAAACCTTATTACCAGCAGTGCAGGCAACATTGACATTGAAATAAAGGCCAGTGAAATAAATGCCAGGATAAGCAGTTCGGGAGACATAACCCTGAGGGGTAACTCTGAACTGCTTCTTGCGTCATTGAGCAGTGCAGGCGACCTTCGATCGACCGAACTGACCGTAAGTAAGGCAGACATAGATGTTTCGAGTGCCGGTAATGCCAGGATAACTGTTACCGAAAACCTGAAAGCCAGGGCCTCAAGTGCAGGAAGCATATTCTATGGTGGAAGGCCGAAGTTCGTTGATGCTCATTCATCGAGCGCAGGCAGGATAAGGGCTCTGTAAACTCCATATATTTTCCGCGTTATTCTCATGCTGCCGGACAAATTCCGGCAGCTTTTTTTTGTTAAATTTGCATTAAGCCGTCTCCCACAAAACACTGATAACCATGGAACAGAAATTGACAGTTGATATCGAAGGTCTTTCAGGCTTTATTCCCACTGAAGAGATCATGGCTTATGCAGCCAGGTCGTCAATGCATCTCGATGAACTCTCTTCAGGCACAGGCAAGGGAAATGACTTCCTGGGATGGATCAACCTGCCCCGGACAATCATACCCGAACTCGGGAAGATAGAGGCCTGTGCCTCGAGGCTACGGACACTGACGGAAGCAACAGTGGTAATAGGTATCGGAGGATCCTACCTCGGGAGCAGGGCAATAATTGAGGCATTATCGGACAGTTTTGCTGCCTGTGCCAAGGGCGGACACAAGGTGCTTTTTGCCGGACAGAACCTTTGCAGTGACTACATGAGCGAACTGCTCTCATTGCTTGACAACCTGAACTACAGCATAATAGTTATATCCAAATCGGGAACAACCACTGAACCTGCTGTTGCCTTCCGGCTTCTTAAGGCACACCTCGAGGCAGCTGTCGGGAAGGAATCTGCATCCCGTCGCATAGTAGCTGTAACTGACAGGTCGAGAGGCGCACTCAGAAAAATGGCGGATACTGAAGGCTATGAAACCTTTACAATTCCCGATGATGTGGGTGGCAGGTACTCTGTGCTGACTTCAGTGGGATTACTACCCCTGGCCGTGGCAGGAATAGATATCCACGAACTGGTAAACGGAGCAGCATCAATGCACTCCACGACGGTTCACAACCATGATCCCGGAACAAATCCCGCCCTGATATACGCCGCTGCCCGTAATCTTCTTTACAGGGAGGGGAAAAAGATCGAAATAATGGTTAATTATACTCCAAAGCTGCATTTCGTGGCTGAATGGTGGAAGCAGCTTTACGGTGAGAGTGAGGGCAAGGAGGGTAAAGGCATTTTCCCTGCTTCAGTTGACAATACATCTGATCTTCATTCCATGGGACAGTACATTCAGGAGGGAGAGAGACATATCTTTGAAACAGTCATGTCGGTGATGAAGAGCAGAAAGAAAATACTGATACCCGCGACTCCCGGGAACGAAGACAACCTGAACTTCCTTGCCGGAAAAACCGTTGCATTCGTCAATGAGGCAGCAGAGAGAGGTACCCGTAAGGCTCATATTGAAGGCGGCGTACCGAATATCAGGATCGGGATACCCGAATTGAATGAATTCAGCCTTGGAGAGCTGATGTTCATGTTTGAAATAGCATGTGGCATAAGCGGATACCTCCTTGATGTCAATCCCTTTGACCAGCCCGGTGTTGAAGCGTATAAAAAGGCTATGTTCTCATTGCTGGGAAAACCGGTATAAAGTCCTGCTCCGCCATACTCAGCATCCGACTTTGTTTTCCTTGCCCCGTTATCGATTGAAAAATAAGGGGGAGCCTTTTCTGACTCAGGCTCCCCCTTCCGGCATTTCATTCCGGCATATCTTATTTTACCAGTTTATGTTTTGCAACGAAGTCATCGATTACCTCCTCCAGGTTTGGTAAGCCAATCTCCTGCAAATCATAGTAAACCCTGGTATTAGGCTTCTTAATTTTAATAATTCTGTTAAGGTCTATCGGGGTACCTATTACCACAGCATCACAGTCTGTTGCATTTATCGTCTTCTCCAGGTCAGTGAGCTGCTCCTTGCCGTATCCCATAGCGGGCAGCAGGGTGCCTATATTGGGGTAGATGGCAAAGGTTTCCTTCAGCCTTCCTGCCAGGAACGGGCGTGGATCCACCAATTCCGTTGCCCCGAATTTGCGGGCAGCAACCACACCGGCACCCAGTTTCATCTCTCCGTGAGTGAGTGTGGGGCCATCCTCAACAACCAGAACCCTGCGGCCCCTGATTAGTGACGGGTCATCAACCTTTATGGGTGAAGCTCCATCAACCACGATAGCCCGCGGAGCCACCTTTGCTATGCTTTCCCTGACTATCTGTATGGCCTCAGGAGCTGCTGAATCCATTTTGTTGATAACCACTACATCGGCCAGTCTTAAGGTTACTTCCCCTGGATAATAATTCAGTTCATGGCCGGCCCTGTGAGGATCGGTAACGGTAATCATCAGGTTAGGCTTGTAGAAGGGGAAATCATTGTTACCTCCGTCCCACAGAATGACATCACAACCCTTTGGATCCTTCTCAGCCTGCCTGAGTATGGCTTCATAGTCAACTCCGGCATATATTACATTACCCCTTACCACATGAGGTTCATATTCCTCCATTTCCTCAACTGTACACTTGTGTTTCTCGAGGTCACCGACTTCCGCAAAGCGCTGGACCTTCTGGGCATTGAGGTCGCCATAAGGCATCGGATGACGCACTGCAACTACCTTCAGCCCCTTATTCATAAGCAGTTCAATCACTCTTCGTGAGGTCTGGCTTTTGCCGCAACCTGTACGGATCGCACCAACGGCTATAACCGGCCTGGTGCTTTTAACCATTGTTTCTCCGGGTCCGAGAAGTACAAAATTGGCGCCGGCAGCATTAACGATGGCACTCACAGCCATTACCTTCTGATAGGTAACGTCGCTATAGGAAAATACACAGTCGTGAACCTTAAGCTTCCTTATAAGGTTGGGGAGATCATTCTCAGAATAGATGGGAATTCCATCAGGGTACAGTTTGCCGGCAAGCTCCTTCGGGTACTTCCTTCCGTCTATATCGGGTATCTGGGCAGCAGTAAAAGCAACAACGTTATACTGCTCATTGTCACGATAAAAGGTGTTGAAATTATGAAAATCCCTTCCCGCGGCACCAATAATTATAACATTCTTTCTGATCATATAACCTCCTTGTTAAAAGTTAAGATTCATTTCTTTAAATTCTTCGTCCGAAAACACTCTTCGGCGGAATCCGCAAATTTAAGAGTTCCCCTCCGAAATAACCAATCTTTTTAAGACTTTTTATCAAATAGGCTTCTTGCGTTATATGATTCATTTACTGTATATTAGCACAATATCCCCATCTATGTAAAATATGTTAAATAAAATGTTTTTACGATTTGGGCCTATATGGTAAATTCTTTGTAGTATTGGATTTTGTATGAATGTTCTTGCCCACATATATCTGTCCGGCGACTCGGAAAAGATAATTATCGGCAATTACATAGGCGACTATGTCAAGGGCCGCGATTATCTTAAATATCCTGAACAGGTACGCAGGGGCATCATCCTTCACCGTCACATTGATGCATTTACCGACAGGCACCCAGTGGTTCATCGCAGCAAGATTCATTTTACCCGCAAGTATCACAGGTACGCCGGTGTTGTTACGGACATACTCTATGATCATTTCCTTTGCCGTGAGTGGGATTTTTTTTCACGCCGTCCGCTTGAAAGTGTCACCTACAATTTCTACCGTGCCATGGTCAATAATTTCGAAGTTCTGCCTGACTCTGTCAAGACCAGTTTCCCCTTCTTCATCATCAACAACTGGATAGAGTCTTACCAGACACTACATGGCATAAGAGATGTACTTAAGACCATGAGCAAGAAGACTTCACTGCCACCGGAGACAAGATATGCCATGAAGATGCTGAAGCGCAACTACTATTCCCTCCATGATGACTTCATGGAATTCTTCCCTCAGCTTATCGACTACGTGGAAAAGGATTTCGGAATAGCAATTTCGCATCGCATAACAATACCTTTCTGAGCACTACAGCAGGTATTCGGTGCGACTTGCATCAAGCCGAAGAAACAGGAATAACAGGATAGTAAATCCCCACAGGGAACTTCCTCCGTAGCTTAGGAAGGGAAGGGGGATGCCAATAACCGGCACAAGTCCGATTGTCATTCCGATATTAATGAATACATGGATGAACAGGATGGAAAAGACTCCATAGCCGTAGATACGTGCGAAGGCTGATTTCTGTCTTTCCGCAAGGCGCTGCAACCTGAACAGCAGAAGAAGATACAATCCTATGATCACCAGAGAACCCAGGAATCCCCACTCCTCTCCCACTGTGCAGAAAATAAAATCGGTACTCTGTTCCGGTACGAACCGGAATTTTGTCTGGGTTCCCTGCAGGTAACCCTTCCCTGTAAGCCCTCCCGATCCAATTGAAATAAGGGACTGATTCAGGTTATATCCTGTCCCCAGCGGATCGGATTCAATACCCAGGACTATATTGATCCTGGTTTGCTGGTGGGGCTTCAGCAGATTATTGAAAGCATAGTCAACGGAATATACAAAAAGGACACTGCCCAGCAGGAAAAGGTAGATTACCAGTATTGATTTCAGCTTATACCGGTAGATATACCAGGCAAAAATAAGAGCCGAAAGAAAGAGGCTGATTATGATAAGAATATCGAGGCTCAGGGTATTAATAATCAGTCTGTCTGTCAGCCACCCCACACCGGTCAGGACTGCAATTATAATCAACCCCGAGAAGGATGTCAGGAACCTTCCCGTGGTAAGCCATCCAAGTATAAAGGCAATCAGTATCAGGGCAAGGGTTATATAGAGATCCTCAAATACAAGTGTTACCAGGAAGAGGACTATCATCAATATTCCCGTCACGAATATGTAAGGGCTCATACCCTCTCTGAACAAAACGAAGAATAGGGCAATGAACACTATGGCAGAACCCATGTCGGGCTGCAATACTATAAGCAGGGCAGGAGCAATGAAGATTGCCGCTGCAGCCAGCAGGTATCTCGATCTTGTCAGGATGACTGTCCCTGAATGAAGGTATCTGGCCAGGGCCAGGGCGGTGGCAAACTTGGCAAATTCAGATGGCTGAAGTCTCAGGCCGCCAAACTCAAACCACGACTTTGCACCGTTTATCTCCCTTCCGGCTATAAGGACAAGCAGCAGGAGCAACAAAACACCTCCATATATGAACCAGGCGAAGAAAAAATAGAATCTGTTATCAATAAGTAATGTAAAGAGAGCTATAACCAGGGCTGCGAGAACCCATACCAGCTGCTTTCCGTATCGTTGCGAGAAATTGAGAATGTTGGAATGCTGTTCATCGTACACGGCGGCATATATGTTGAGCCATCCCAGGAACACCATAATAAGGTATACGACTATGGTTAGCCAGTCGACCCTGAATACTATGTTACCTGACCTCTTCATCATCAATCAGCTTGATACTGAGAATGTTTTCCTCCCTCCAGCGACTTTTCACCTCCCCCGTAATATATTTCTCGATCATCAGGCTGGCTACCGGTGCGGCCAGGGTGGAACCGAAACCCGCATTCTCAACATAGACGGCTATGGCTATCAGTGGGTTATCCCTGGGAGCAAACGCTATAAATACCGAATGATCATCGCCATGAGGATTTTGTGCCGTACCCGTTTTACCACATATGGGAATTCCCGGAATTGTAATATGCGTGGCAGTGGCTCCCGGGCCTCCGCTGACAACAAGGTCGAGTCCTTCTATTACCGGCAGGAAATTCAGTGAGTCAATGCCAGTATAATGCCTTTCCGCAAACCGTTCCTCGGGTCTTCCGGAGTAGGCCGCCGATCTTACAATGTGAGGGGTATAGTAATAGCCCCTGTTGGCAATGGCGGCGGTCATATTTGCCATCTGGAGGGGAGTTGCGCCTATCTCACCCTGCCCTATCCCCAGCGATATAACCGTCAGTGCCCTCCAGCGATTCTTCCCGTAGTAGCGGTCAAAATAGGAGGCCTCAGGAATAAAACCGGGAAGCTCATTGGCCATGTCACTGTTCAAACGGTTTCCGAAACCAAAATCAACAAGATACTTCCGCCACCGCTCATAGGCCTCTTCCACCGAACTGTAGGCACTGTTCTCGAGGGTCCTCCTGAATGCCTGACAGAACCAGGCATTGCATGAATTCATTATTGCACCCGGCAGGTCAAGCGGGGAGGAGTGGGAATGACAACCGACGAAAAGGTATCCCGGATTGCAGTGGAACAATGTAGTTGGCAGTACAGCCTTCTCCTGCAATGCTATCAGCCCCACAACGGGCTTGAATGTAGACCCGGGAGGATATGAAGCCATAAGTGCCCTGTTGAAGAGAGGATTAAGGGTATCTTTCTGAAGACGGCCGAAATTATCCGACCTTATCCGCCCGACAAGAAGCGACGGATCGTAGCCCGGCGAAGAGACCAGGGCAAGGATTTCCCCCGTTGATGGTTCAATTGCCACAATACTCCCCGATTTATTTTGCATCAACTGTTCCCCGTACTCCTGGAGGTCCATGTCTATAGTAGCCACAATGTCACTGCCGGGTTCAGGAATGGTATCATGATCGCCATCCCGGTAAGAACCCTTTATTCTCCCATGAACATCTACCAGGAAGATATTGACCCCTTTGTGCCCCCTCAGCACATTCTCATAAGACTTTTCAATTCCGGTAATTCCAATATAATCGCCTGATTTATAATAGGGATCAGCGGCAATTATATTTTCATCCACCTCTCCTACATATCCCAGGATATGTGCCGCCATGGGTTTGGAATAATTTCTCAGGGTCCGGGTCTGGACATAGAAGCCGGGGAACCGGTACATCTTCTCCTGTAGAGAGGCGTAGGTTTCAGCCGATATCTGCCTGATAAAAACCGACGGAACCATCCTGGAATACCTGGCAGCAGTTCTCAGTCTTTCCCTGAACGACGCAACCGTTATGCCGGCAAGATCACAAAATGTAACCGTATCCAACTCCGTCACCTGCCCGGGGATAACCATGACATCATAGGCGGCCTGATTGAAGACCATCAGTTTCCCGTTACGGTCATAGATCAACCCCCTGGCAGGGTATTGAGTTACATAGCGAAGGACATTACTTTCGGCAGAGACACGGTATGAGTCATCAACCACCTGCACATAGAACAGCCTGGAGAGCATCAATAAGGAAGCGATTATCGCAATTGCTCCCAGTACATATTTCCTGTGTATATAGGGATCTTTCATCCAGACCCTGAAGTTAGCGCATTGACCTGTAATATTCCGTGATAAGGATAAAGATAAGGGAAAAACCGGTACTGGCCGTTACCCTTAGAAGGGTCCTGAAGAAATCATCGAACCTGAAAACCTCGAGGTAAAACAGGGAAAAGTGATGGATGATCACCATCCAGAATGCAAAAAAGAAGAACCATCTGAACCCATAAACCCTCATTGAAGGAGAGGATCCCTGCTCATAACCCTCGCTGGGTGACATATATCTCAGAATGTAAGGGCGGGTGAATCCCATCAGGACTGTCGCAGCAGAATGAATACCAGGCGAACCCGATGAAACATCAATGATGAATCCTGTCACAAACGAGGCAATCAGCAGGAGCCATTGCGGAAAATCGACAGGCAGCAGCATGATTATCATTAAATAGATGTAGGGATTAACATATCCGCTGAACTGGATATTGTTCAGTATAAGTATCTGGAATAAAAGAGCCAGTACAATGAAAAGGGCATAACGCACTATCGCATTACTCATCTGTGGCCTCCTCCTTCTCTAATCCGGTTTGTTCCTTTCTTAACCGGTTTCCTATTACATACAGGTACGCCGGTTTGCGGAAATCCATCGACAGGTCAATGGTGATAACGTAGAAATCCCCCTGGCTGTCATCGTAGCCTCCAATAGTTCCTACCATGATACCCGGCGGGAAAATTGAGGAAAAG
>JAVEWX010000131.1:0-8301 GCA_034004335.1 Bacteroidales bacterium
CCATATCCCCGATAATTTCCTCTTCAGGCTTGATAACCTTATACTGTATTGTCTGCCTTAGTCCGTCGGCATAGGTCACGGTAAGCCGTGCCCGGCCCCATTCCCTGCCCGACACCTCAAATCTCTTCCAGCCCCCTGCCGTCGGTTTGCCGGCCTTTACCGACAGGGCACCACCCGGATGAACATCCAATGATACCACCTCACTGCCATAGTTCAGGAAAAGGCTTGCCTCCACATTCATCGGTACCACATAACCGGGTATGCCCACGGCAACCGGACGTTTGTGGCGGATAAGAGTGTTCTCTATCTCACGCAGCGACTCCGACAGTACGAATTTCACCCCGAATTCACGCGACTGACCCGGATTAAGCCTTACCGAGCGGGGATGATTCCACGGTTCTGCCGCTGTCCAGTCCTCCTCGGCATGAGCCCTGCTGAGGGCCATCCACTCATAGAATCCCTCAAAGGTAATCCCTCTCGGCGTGCGGTCGTCGAGCAAGGGATTGTAAGCCTCAAAAGGTGTTTCACCATAAGGCAGAACCAGGAGTACCGGACCATGACCGTCAAGCCTTACAACCTGAAGGTAACCTGCGTCCTGCCCAATATAGGGATCATAAAATGAACAAACGGCGTGGGCCTGTTCAAGGTTCTTGCCGTCAAGAATATTGTTGAATATCATCGGAATGCCCAGCGAACCAATCTCGAGCGGGGCCGCTGAGCTGTTGGTAAGCCTGAAACGAAGCACCAGGTCACCCTCCCTGTTCTCCCAGTAACGCTCAACCTTTAAGGGAATATCCTGGGGGAATGTCGGGGTCATGTCGGCCGCAGCTATTGTCGTTCCACCCGCCGCCAGAGGTGTTACCGGCGATCTGCCTGCAGCCGATGAATACCTCTTCCACTCGGGAGTGTCAACAATCCTGATCCTCAGGTTGAGATCACCCAAATGATAAAGCCTGTTGCTCTTCCTCGATTCAAGCCTGTCGGACGGAGTAAAATCAAACTCCCCGGAACCCTTTGGCTGCAAGGCGGTAAGCAACTGCGATTCCTTAAGAATCTTGAGGTTGAATCCCTGCGTTTCCGCCTCAATAAACCCCTTGTCGAGGCCTATCGTGCTCTCCTCGGCAGCCAGCGCCTGCCATCTGTTCTGTGCCGCGACACTGCCCGGCACCAGCAGCGCCACAATAAGCGCCACCCATAACTTCTTCTTTTTCAATAACTTCTTCATAATATTCATGTTTCTGTTTGCTTCAATTTTTAGAAGTGTAATATATACATTTTAATCTTAATTTTCAAAATCGCTCACCCTGAGGCAATGTCACCGGTTCCGGAAGAATTACTTCGGGCACCGGAAGTCTTCCAGGGCAGGTGGAAAAACATGTTTTCCGGCACAAAATCTGTCCTGCAGGGAACCATGTGGTACAAAGTATGTAATTTTATAAGCCGATAACGTAATAACAACCATACCATGAAAAAGATCAGCCTTCTTGTCCTGTCACTGATGTTTCTTACCTTCTGCGTCAGCGCCCAGCAGCAAAGGATTTTCACCAGGCAGGATACACTACGCGGATCAATAACTCCGGAGCGTGAATGGTGGGACCTGAACTACTATCATCTCGATATTAAGGTTGATCCCGGGATGCAGACAATATACGGCACCAACACTGTCACCTACAGGGTAATGAAACCTGCAACGGTAATGCAGATTGACCTCCAGGAACCGCTGGTGCTTTCAGGGGCGGTCCAGGATGGCCGCGAACTGTTGATCAGAAAGGATGGCAACGCTCATTTCATAACCCTCCAGGCACCCCAGAAACCCGGGGAGGTAAAATCGGTCACTCTCCATTATGGAGGGAAACCCAGGGTTTCACAACGACCCCCGTGGTCGGGAGGCATAACCTGGGCGAAAGACAATGACGGGAACCACTATATTGCTTCCGCCTGCCAGGGTGACGGGGCAAGCCTCTGGTGGCCATGCAAGGATCATATGTATGACGAACCCGACAGCATGCTGATAAGCGTTAACGTGCCCGCAAACCTCACCAATGTCTCGAACGGCAGGCTGAGAAAAGTGGAACAGGGGCCTGACAAAACACAAACATGGCATTGGTTTGTGTCAAACCCGATAAGCAATTACGTGGTGAATATAAACATTGGCAATTATGTTTCCTTCTCCGATGTTTACCAGGGCGAGAAGGGTCCGCTCGACTGTCAGTACTGGGTTCTTCCCTATAACCTCGAAAAAGCCAGGGAACACTTCAAGCAGGCGCACCTGATGCTTGAAGCCTTTGAACACTGGTTCGGCCCCTATCCATTCTACGAGGACAGCTATAAGCTCGTTGACGTGCCCTATACCGGCATGGAACACCAGAGCTCAGTGACATACGGTAACGGTTACCGCAACGGTTACGGTGGCCGCGACCAGAGCGGAACCGGCTGGGGCGACCTGTTCGACTTCATCATCATTCACGAATCGGGCCACGAATGGTTTGCCAACAGCATAACATATAAGGATATTGCTGATATGTGGGTACACGAAAGCTTCATAAACTATTCCGAGAACCTGTTTGTCGAGTACTTCCATGGAAAGGCTGCCGGTTCCGAGTATGTCCTCGGTACAAGGCGCAGCATCAGGAACGACAGGCCCATAGTGGGTCTCTATGACGTGAACTATTCCGGTTCAGGCGACATGTACTCCAAGGGTGGAAACATGCTCCATACACTGAGGCAGTGGATCAATGATGACGTTAAATGGAGGGATTTACTTCGTGCCCTGAACCGCGACTTCTACCATCAGACAGTAACCGGAACCCAGATAGAGAATTACATGTCGGAATTTACCGGACTTGATCTCAGGCCATTTTTCGATCAGTATCTGCGCGACGTAAGAATACCCACACTGGAGTACTATGTTAACGGTCAAAATATAACATACCGCTGGGCAAACTGTGTTCAACGGTTCAACATGCCTCTTAAAGTCACCATCTCGGGGAAGGAACATCTCCTTACACCATCAACCAGATGGACAACACTCAATACTGAAACCGACAAACCTGTTCTTGTCGCCGATGCCAACTGGTACGCGGCAACGATTAATCTGACAGGGAAATAGTTAAAAGGGTTTCTGGTTCCTGGTTCCATCACCGGACGCCCAATTCTGGATGCCGGACGCCTGTTTTTGCTCGTTCTTCGTTCCTGGTTAACCAGACGCCGGATGCCGGATGCCTGATACCTGGTACCTGATACCTGGTACCTGATACTTAAATCTTAAATCAGACATCATCGCTCCCCCCTGGCTATTTCCTCGCCTGGTTAAGGGTATCAATCAGCACGTTAAGATCCTTCTCCGTAGTATTGTAGTTGGTGATGCAGGCTCTCAGGGTGCTTATTCCACAGGTATTATAAACAGATATCCATACCTTTCCGCTGTCGGTAACCTTCCGGCAGAACCGGGCAGCCTTCTCCGGATTACCCTCAAGGTCGGCCAGACCGAAATTCACTACCGGCAGTTTTGTGTTGTTGTATATCTTCCATCCTGCAGCCTTCAGCTTTTCCCTCAGAAGCTCCCCGGTCTCAAGCTGACTGTTGATTACCTTCTCATATCCCCCCCACGAATATATCAGCATAGCCATGAACAATTTCAGTCCCGTGAAACGTCTCGACCACTGTATTGAATGTGTAAAGGGATCGACAATTTCGAATTCCTTTCCCTCCTTGGGCATATAGTCGGCTGTGATCCTGAATGTCTCAAGAAGGGCCTCCGGGTGACGGGTAATTATCATTCCTGCGGCCATGGGCACTGACATCCACTTATGCGCATCAAAGGTAATTGAGTCGGCCAGTTCCATTCCATCAACCAGATGGCGGTATTTTGAAGATATGGCAGCCGCTCCTCCCCATGCTGCATCGGCATGATGCCACATTCCATACTCACGTGCCACACTGTCAATCTCCTTTACAGGGTCTATTACTCCCATGCCGGTGGTTCCGATCGTCGATACAACCATTACTGGCAGGTACCCGGCAATAATATCCTCCGCTACCTGTCTTCTCAGCGCACTGACATCCATTGTAAAGCCGGTCCCGGGGATTATATTTCTGACGCTTGTGCGACCCATCCCCGAGAGTCCGGCTGCCTTCATGAATGAGTGATGACTCTCCTGTGAGACATAGATTACCGGCCTGGCATCTGATCCTGCCAGTCCGTTCTCCGCAAAATGCGGCACAACACGGGTGAGAGCCATAAGCAGGGCAGTGTGGTTTGCCTCGGCTCCGGCATAGGTGAATGTACCGTCAACGGAATCGGCCCTGTAGCCAAACTTCTTTCCGAACTCCCTGATGACGTAGTTCTCTGCCTCTACGGCAAAGGGAGAATGCGACCATGCTGCCATCTGCGGATTGTATACAGCCGTTATTGCGTCGGCGATGATACCCGCAAAAGCAGGTCTGGGGTTAAACAGACCGTAGTACCCCGGATGAGATGTATGAACAATGAACTGATCGAGTCCTGCAGTCACATAGTCAATTGCATCCTGTGGCGGCACCGCTGTCTGGAAGTCAACGGCACAATAGTCGCGTACCACTCCCGGGTCGAGAGGCGGCGCGACCCTCAGCTGGGAAGGATCACTGTAATGACGCTCAAGCTTCTCAACAAGGTATGACCATATTTTACGACGCTCCGACGGAGAAAAATCAAAAGCTGAATTTTCCATAGACTATTCCTGTTCCTTAAATGAATAACAAACCTTTACGACCACTCATCTGTCAACCTGCTCCTGCCCTTGACCCGCAACCCGCAACCCGCAACCCGTAACACGTAACCCGTACCACGTAACCCGCAACCCGCCCCCTACTTCATCAGTTTCCTGTACTTTATCCTCACCGGGCCCTCGACATGGGTACGTTTAATATAGTTCTCCTCATATTCCGACCAGGAGCCTTCAAACCAAACCACTTTCGAGTCGCCTTCAAAGGCAAGAATATGTGTTGCCACCCTGTCGAGGAACCACCTGTCATGCGATATTATCACAGCGCAACCGGCGAAGTTCTCAAGTCCCTCCTCGAGGGCCCGCAGGGTATTGACATCTATGTCATTCGTGGGTTCGTCAAGCAGCAGGACATTTGCTCCCGATTTGACTGTAAGGGCCAGGTGGAGCCTGTTTCTTTCCCCTCCCGAGAGTACACCGCATTTCTTTTCCTGGTCGGCACCCGTAAAATTGAACCTGGCTGCATAAGCCCTGGCATTGACCGGCCTGTTTCCCAGCATCACCTCCTCATAGCCTCCCGAAATAACCTGGTAAACTGTTTTTCCGGGGTCAATCGCCACGTGTGACTGGTCGACATAGCCGGGTACTACCGTATCTCCCAGGGTAAACGAACCGGCGTTGCATTTCTCCATTCCCATTATCATCCTGAACAGGGTTGTCTTGCCGGCACCGTTGGGTCCGACAACCCCTACAATGCCATTGGGAGGAAGCTCAAAGGAAAGATTCTCAAAGAGCAACTTGTCTCCGAAAGCCTTGGTCACCCCCCTGGCAATGATAACCTTATCCCCCAGCCGCGGTCCGTTGGGAATCACCAGTTCAAGGCGTTCTTCCTTCTGTCTGACATCCTGGTTCAACAGGTTTTCATAGGCGCCGAGGCGGGCCTTCGACTTGGCATGCCTGGCTTTTGGTGCCATCCTCACCCATTCAAGTTCCCTCTCCAGCGTCTTGCGCCTCCTGGCACTTCCCTTTTCCTCGAGTTCAAGCCTTCTTGCCTTCTGTTCAAGCCACGAACTGTAGTTCCCTTTCCATGGAATACCCTCTCCCCTGTCAAGTTCAAGAATCCAGCCCGCAACATTATCAAGAAAGTATCTGTCGTGCGTCACACATATCACCGTCCCGCTGTACTGCCGGAGGTGGGTCTCAAGCCAGTGTACCGATTCGGCATCGAGGTGGTTTGTCGGCTCATCGAGCAGCAACACGTCAGGCTGACGCAACAAAAGCCGGCACAGGGCTACCCTTCGTTTTTCACCACCGGAAAGAACGTTCACCGGTTTATCTCCCTCCGGGCACCGTAATGCATCCATCGCCCTTTCAAGCCTATTGTCAAGGTTCCAGCCGTCATGGAAATCGATCTGCTCCTGCAGCACTGCCTGCCTGTCCATAAGCTCCTGCATCCTGCCGGGATTTTCATAAACATCAGGGTCGCCAAAGCGGGTGTTGATCTCTTCATACTCCTTCATGACGGCAACAACCTCGTGAACACCCTCCTCAACCACTTCACGCACCGTACGGGTCTCATCAATAAGAGGTTCCTGGTGAAGAATGCCTACCGTATAACCCTCACTGAAGACTACCTCCCCCTGGTATCTCTTATCTTCCCCGGCAATGATCTTCAGAAGCGTCGATTTTCCCGATCCGTTAAGTCCGATTATCCCGATTTTGGCTCCAAGGAAGAAGGATAATGAAATATCCTTGATAACCTGCCTGTTGAGCGGGTAGATCTTGCTTACCCTGTGCATCGAAAAGATGATCTTGTTGTCCTCGCTCATTGATACAGCATTTATCCAAGCAAAAATAGCAGAAAAATCTTGCAGGCTTGTATCTGGTCACGTTTCATTATTTTTGTGTCACCTTCAGTATATTAATGCTTATGAAGCGGACTGTGAAAAAATTGCCTGTTCCTTCGTCGTTGACGGCGACCATTCTCACGGTTGTAGCTGCCGGGGTCATAATTCTCCTGACATTCAGATCATCGGGTGATTCCTGTATAGCATTCCGGGCAGAGGGGCTTACTCTCCGCGAGGCAATCCCTTCAGCCATTTCCTATGCCACGAAGTACTTCAGGCAAAGCTGGTGCGCAGACGACACAATTATTTCCCGCTTCACCGGCCGGAACCGGGATCCCTGATGCCTCGCAGGCCCTGTCCGCACTGAAGCGTATGGAAGAAGACAGCGTTAACCTCAGGGTTCTTTACCTGCATTGGGGATATGAATTCGAAATATATCCCGACCCGGCAATTATCAGGCTCGCACATGAACTTGCCGGGGCAGGAGCAGATCTGATAATCGGCAGCCATCCCCATGTCATACAGCCCATAGAGATATGGGAGGAGAAACTTCCCGGGGCCGATTCACCCAGGAAGCCGCGAAGAACCCTCATCGCCTATTCCCTGGGTAACTTCACCACCACAATGTACGCACCCGAGCACAGGCTGGGTATGGTACTGCCCGTCAGAATTACCGTTAAGGAACCCGGAGAGAGAGCCGGATGGCAGATTGACAAACCCCTGTTTGTGTATAATTATCCTTCAGGATTAGCCGCCAGAAACCGCCGGTTGCTGCTCTACAACGACCTCTTTGAGGAACTCAGGGAAGAGTCTCCGGCAAAAGCGGTCAGACTCTCAAAGAGACTGGAAAGGGTTTTCAGGCTTGCCGGCCACACATTTTGACAGTATCATCCTGCACCAGTACCCATATGGAATAAACCCCGAACAGGGTGCCGATAGGTACAGAAAGACAATTGAATCCCGCAACAACGATACCCACTATCCTCGCCCAGTTTTTGCATGCCAGCAGGCCTATCCCTGCTGCCAGTTCAAGTATTGCCAGCGATCCTGCAACAACCAGGAAGAATACTATGGCTATCTCAATCAGCGGCACTGCAAAATCGGGTATATCCTGCAGGGGAATAAAGTCCTTGAGGTAATTGTAAAAAAAGCCGACTGCCGATACGACAAACACTCCCAGAATCCCCAGAACAATCATAAGGACGGCAACAACCGTCACATGCGTTTTCATCCTGTTATCTTCCATAGCATTGATTTTTATGCAATATATCAAATTATTGTCAACATTCGAAAGACTGCCTGCTGCCTTACTGCGCTGCATAATTACAGCACCCAATTGCTAAAAAATGTTAAATAACCTGCAAAACACAGGAATAAAAGCTTTGATCTGCAGTAAATTTCTTAATATGAGGTACTTTTTGAAACCTTATACCCGACTTTATATGAAAAACAAGAAACCTCTGTTAATGAGAGCATTGACGGTACTTCTGGCGTTATTGGCAGTAATCCAGTTATCGGCAAAGCAGAAGGTTCCCATAACCTTCGACAAGTATCATGGTTATACGGGAACCGTTGACTACCTCAAAAAGGTGGCAGCGGCGCATCCCGACATAACCGAACTGATCCAGATTGGCACCAGCGGGCTTGGCAGACCGATGTATGTACTGGTAATCTCGAACATGAAGAATGGTACCACCATCGACAAGCATGTAAAAATCGAGAATATCCGTGCCGAAAATGTAAACAACGTG
>JAVEWX010000132.1:0-8255 GCA_034004335.1 Bacteroidales bacterium
GCCTCAATGGATATGCGAACAGGCAGGGCAGTGTTTCTTATCGGCTCACCCGACTCATTAAATGCCACAGCCTGGTAGGTAAATCCCTGTGGGATTTGGCCAAGGGCGGAGGGCGCAGTGAACAGGGAAAGACAAAAGACAAGACAAAAGACAAAAGTAAAAAGATAAAAGTGCGGGATGTGCCGCACGCGACCGGAAGGAAGAATCGTTGCTTTCATATGATCAGTTTTTGGTCAGGCTTAATGGTTTGAAAATAAGGTAACAAGCAAGTTACAAACTAAAATTCCGCAAATCAAATTTATTTGACGAACGAGGGAAATCCGGCGTCCGGCATCCTGCATCCGGCGGCCGGTGATCCTGAACCGAGCCCCGACTTGTCGGGGCGAGCTCGCGACCAAAGGGAGCAACCCTGAACTCTAAACCCTAAACGAAGAACGAGGAACGAGGAACCGAGAACCAGGAACCAGTAACCCACCTTCGCTTGCTCAAGCAAGCTTCGGCGGGCGCAGCCCGCAACCCCTTTTAGGCCTTTTACGCCTTCTATGCCTTCTACGCCTTACCTTTAAACCCTAAACCCTGGTACCCGGTACCTAATACCTGATACCTGACAGCTCTTCATCACATCAACTCAATCCCCAGTGCTGCGAGTCGCTGCCGCTCATGTAGGGGCCATACGCTTACCTGAACCTGGCCAATATGTCTTTTACGGAGCATGAACATGCATACCCTTGACTGTCCGATGCCACCGCCAATGCTTTGAGGCAGCTCCCCTGCAGCCAGCATACTGTGGAAAGGCAGAGAAAGCCTTTCCCCGCAGCCGCATTCGGAAAGCTGCACCAACAGCGATCTGCTGTCGACCCTTATGCCCATTGAAGAGATCTCAAATGCACAGTCAAGAACAGGGTTCCAGACTATAATGTCACCATTAAGACCCCTGAAACCCTCTTCGTTCATGGTGGTCCAGTCATCATAGTCAGGGGCCCTGTCATCATGCCTACTGCCATCGGAAAGCAGCGCCCCGATGCCGATTATGAAAACAGCCCCGTATTTCCTGGCGACAACCTCTTCCCGCTCCTTCGGGCTGATTGAGGGATACCGTCGGGCAAGTTCCTCAGCATGAAGGAAGGTAATTTCGTCCGGTAAAAACTCAGGCTGTCGGGTCACCTCATCGCATACCAGCCTCTCCGTTATGGTGAGTGCCGAGTAAATCCTTCTAACGGTCGATTCCAGAAACCCCAGAGTCCTGTCGCTGGTGAGAATATGCTTTTCCCAGTCCCACTGATCGACATATACCGAATGAAGCGGCGACAGATTCTCGTCGGGCCTCAGGGCCCTCATGTCTGTCAGGATTCCCTCTCCTGCCGGTATTTCGAGCTCCCTTAACCGAAGCCTCTTCCATTTTGCCAGTGACTGGACAACAGCAATCCCGTTGCCGTCAATACCTTCAATGCAGAAGGAAACCGGCTTTTCAAAACCATTCAGGTCATCGTTGATTCCGGAACTTCCATCGACGATAAGAGGAGAGGAGATCTTCGCAAGTCTCAGCCTTGAGGAAAGCTCCCTTTCAAATGTCTCCTTTACTAACCTGATCTGCTGTTCGGTTCTGACAAACTCTTTCATTCATTTAATAGTTTATGTCAACAAAAAACCCCCCGTTTCTACGGAGGGCCTGCTCATATCATTGCCTGATTGTTCTCTCAGATGATACAATACCCCCCTCTTCCGGAATTATTATTCCGGCAGAAATTGGGGAGGCAATTGTTATGCATCTGTATCATCCTTCTAAATATTAAAACCTGACCGGCAAATATATATACTATTATTTTGTTTTTACTATATTTTATTAGTTTTTTTCCGCATCCTGATAACAATATTAAATTAAGATAAATAAAATGGCTCCCTGCTTAAGCGGGAGCCATAAGTCATGGGGATATTGCTGTCTTACCTGTTCATAAACCTGAAAACGCTGCACCCAGGCCTCCCACAATCATTCCAACCAGGTAGAGGCAAAGAATAACGATAATAAGGATTCCGATAAACTTATAGTACTTCTTGAGATACATCATAGCCTCTTCAAGCCTGTTCTTGTCTGCCTGGGCAACAGCCTCCTTCGATATTGAGGCAAATTTGAAGAGGTAAAAAACAGGGAAGAAATAGAGCAAGGCCATGAGCAGAAATACTATCAGCACTACGGCCCCTCCCTTGAAGGGCAGTCCGGGTATCATAGAAGAGGCTCCGGTCATGATAATGCCTCCTATTATCATGAAGCCAATGCCTATGAATCCCAGGATGGCAAGGAATAAAGCCCATTTGCGCGTTGTTTCGAGATACCCTGTGCTGGCAGGTGTGAATTCAATACTGCTAAAAGCAGTAGTTGTCGGGTCGGTGTTTTCCATGTTTTCCGGTTTTTAGTTTTTGGTTTTTGTCAATTGTAAATGGTTCCTTTTTCAGGATAAAAGAATAAAATTATGAAAATCAGGCAACAAAACAAAAAAAATAAGCCCCCTTGAGGAGGCTTATTTTTGATTGCCTGCGACAGAAGCAGATCAGTTGAGGCAGTAGATGAAATATTTTGCCCAGTTGCTTCCACCGAAATCATATCCTGCAGCCCAGGCTGTTTCGTCGCCCGCCGTTAAGGGAACACATACCGTCGGGAAGGTTATGATGGTAACCTGCGCTATGGTTATCTGTGCTGCAACAGGATTGCCTGTAGCATCGACAGGACGCAAAACTATGGCCAGTTTCTGTCCGCATTCGGGTATGAACTCATTGCCCCCATCCTCCGCCAGTGCAAGGATCTCATCAACTCTGGCCTGACTGTAGGGCCCCACACCGCTCAGGGAAGTACCGTTATCGATAAGTGCCCAGATTGCCAGCTGAACATCTCCATAGGTGAAGTCACCTTCCGAAAGTGAAGGGGTTCCGACAAAGCCCTGGTTCATGACCCAGTTAACCTTGTCCATGTTGGCCGGATTGTCGACTATTCCCTCGAGACAGGTTTCATCATAACTTGAGATAACCTCAGCCAGGTAGGAAGTGCCTGTATAAATCGTATTGCCGGCATCAACACACCAGCCGTCGTAGGTACCGTCGAGTATTCCTCCGTTGGTAACAGTGGTCGTAAAGTAGGAGGAAGCCCCCGTATACGGATAACTGACTGACATATTCACATAGTCGGGGAGTATTATGCTTACCTGCTCAAGGTTTGTCTGCCAGCCGGTTACCCTTTCCACAACCGCATGTGCCAGGATGTACAGCTGTTTGTTCCCATTTACCGGTATACCTGAGTAGGTATAGGAGCTGACGTAAGGATCATGGTTCGTTTTGTATTCAAAAAGACCCGTTTTGGGATTGAGATCCGTACCCGCCGGGACCTCTGCAAGTGAGGCGGTTACCGACAGATGAGTCTCGGAGATAAGCCATCCCCCTCCTTCAATTTCATATTTTACGGTAAGATATTCACCGTCGGTGGTAACCCTTACAACTCCTACCCTGGTGTTCTTGCCGGCCAGCAGATCTGATACCAGTTCTCCCCCGCACTGTGGCTGTACCACCAGGTGTATGTATGACAGGTCATTTTCTTTGGGAACACCGGGACCCCATTTATCCTTCGGACCCTTTTCACATGAAGTCATAGCAACAGCCGTGACAAACGCAATCATTGCTAATCTGGAAACACTCTTCATAGTTATTGTTTTGGTTCTGATCTGATATGTACTATAACAAATATAGCAAACCCTCTGTTCAAAGTCAACCCGAAGTAAATTATTCCGGGCTGCCGGCTGCTAACAATATTGAAGGAGGCCGGTCCGGAACATATCAGCATCTTTATTATCAGGGCCGGAAAACCACTGCCGCGAGGGAAACTGAAAATATGAAGATTATGTGTTAAAAATACATTTATTCCTATCTTTGGGCTCTTTGCAGTCCATTTTTTAACCAACCTGCAAAACCATGAAGCATAAAACCAGACTTAACATTATTGCGCTGGTTGATCTTACCGGCATCGCCGCGGAAGGGCGCACTCCCCCGGTCTGGCGATATCTGAGTAACAAAACAAAAAAAATCATACAATGAAAGATTTTGAATTTTACAATCCTGTCAGAATACTTTTCGGGAAGGACAAGCTGCCGAAAATGGCAGAACTGATACCTGCAGGTAAAAAGATCATTCTGATTTATGGAGGTGGAAGCATAAAACGCAACGGCGTTTACGACAGGGTTATGGCCACTCTTGCAGGCAGGAAGGTTACGGAATTTGGCGGCATAGAGCCCAATCCATCCTACGAAACCTGCATGAAGGCTGTTGAGAAGATTAAGGCCGAAAAGGCTGAATATATCGTAGCCGCTGGCGGAGGTTCGGTTATTGACGCGGCAAAATTCATCGCAGCTGCCGCGGTCTATACCGGTGGCGACCCGTGGGATATACTCTCGAAGGAGGCACCGGTAACTGCTGCCCTTCCCCTGGCTACAGTTCTTACCCTGCCGGCCACCGGAACCGAAATGAACAAGAATGCAGTTATCAGCCGCAAATCGACTGTCGAAAAACTGGCATTCATATCGCCGTTCGTGTTCCCGCAGTTTTCTGTATTGCTGCCCGACGCAGCAGCCTCACTGCCCAAACACCAGGTTGCCAACGGAATTGTCGATGCCTTTATCCACACCACCGAGCAGTATCTCAACTACCCGGTAAATGCTCCCATACAGGACAGGTTTGCGGAGGCGGTTCTTAAGACCCTTGTCGAGGAGGGACCAAAAGTGTATGCCAACCCCGCCGACTATGAAACGATGTCGAACCTCTACTGGTCGGCCACTATGGCCCTCAACGGACTGCTCTCATGCGGGGTGCCCGGCGACTGGTCGGTACACGACATTGGGCATGAGCTTACCGCCCTTCATAATATCGACCACGCCTGCACGCTGGCAATAGTGCTTCCCGGAATCCTCACCGTCCTTAAGGAGGAGAAGAAGGGAAAACTGATCCAGTATGGCGAGAGGGTATGGAATATCACCGGGGGAACCGAGGACGAGAGGGCTGACAGAGCCATCGCACTCACCGAGAAGTTCTTCAGGTCGCTGGGCGTTAAGACACGGCTGGGGGAGTATGGCGTCGGAGCCGACACCATAGGCAAAGTTGTCGACAGGCTAGAAAAACGGAACTGGATTGCCTTCGGCGACCGCAAGCTTGTTACCCCCGACATCGTAAGGAGGGTGCTGGAAAGCAGATTGTAGATATCTGATTTCTGATCGGCGATATCTGATATCTGATCTAAGGGAGAGGTATCAGGTGCCGGGTACCAGGTATCGGGTGTCCGGCATCCGGCATCCGGCATCCGGTTAACCAGGAACAAAGAACAAATCACGCCCCCCTTAAACCCTCAACTCTAAACCCTAAACACTAAATCCTAAACGCGCAACTCGTAACGCGTAACCCGCAACCCCTTCTACGTCACCTACGCCTTTTACGCCTCCTACACCCTTAAACTCTTTACCAGTAACCAGAAGGCTGGAAATTTACCTTTAATACATATTTTTGCGGGAAAATCAGGCTAACGCCCATATTATTGAAAGATGGAATCCACAAAGGCAGTAGAACCAGGTAACCCGATAGCAGCAGGCAATCATACCGGCCAGGTCATTCAACTCTCCTCAGGCATATGCCTTTATGTATTGAAATTTGTTAAAATACCTCCGGAAGGAGTCGGTTTACCTGATGTTGTAGTGCTGCCCGGACTGGCGTCAGTATACGAGAATTTCCATGAAACGGTAGAGGCTCTGGCCGAAAGGCATACGGTTTACTATCTGGAGACACGGGAAAAGAAATCCTCATTCACAAGCGGGAAAACGGGGTTTTCAATACCTGAAATAGCCTCAGATCTTCCGGAGACAATTGAAAAGCTGGGACTACAGGAAAACGGTTACATCATAGCAGCCTACTCCCTCGGCGCGGCGGTGACTGTTTCGGCGCTGAGGCACCTGAGAAGAAAGCCAAAAGCGTTGTTACTGATCGAACCCTCGGCAGCATTTCCCTGGCCATGGTGGCTGCCACCCCTGGCAAGAAGTGCCGTGCCGTTGTATCCGTATATCAAACCCTTCCTGAAGTGGTACATGAAGAAGTTCCACATCAATAAGCATGGCGACTATGAGATGTATGAGATCAACTCACGCATTCTCGACCAGGCCGATCCGAAGAAGCTTGCACGCACGGTGGTAGATGTCGCGAAATATGAGATATGGGATGACCTGGCCACTGTTGATGTTACTGTTCTGATCATAGGTGTTTCACTTGACAGGTTCCACAGCCACGATGAGGCATCGGACATAGCACAGGCGATTCCCGGCAGCAGCTACATCGATGTGGAAACCAACAGTCGTTCCCATAGTGCTGAGGTAGCAGCAATCATGGAAAGGTTCCTGGAAAATGTCCCGGGAAAAAGTCCGGAGCATACTCTTCTTGCTTCATCATAGCAGAAGAACATACTCCTTACCTCTTTCGTTTTTCAGAATCCCTGTATTCTATTTCCCGGGCTTCATCAGAAGCTGAGTATTCCCGGTGCCAAGAGGAATAACAGAGGCGCCTCTCTCCTCTGCAAATCCTGCGGGTGCCCTGTATACTCCAACCCCTGTTACCGATGCCGGCTGTTCTATTCGTAACCTGGCAACAGGTGTACTTGCCGTAGCTGCATCGAGCCGTATCGTCACCTGGCCGTTTTTCGGGTTTACCGACACGCTTTCAAACCTGCCGGCATCAAGGGTCAGCCACAATCCGAGCGGTGCCAAGTATATCCTTGAACGCGATGAGGTCGTTGGCCTGATGGTTACAAGCTTGCCTGCCGTCACGGTATTGCCCCCGAAGGAAAGCCACCCGAATTCATCGTGCCTGTAAAGATATGAGGAGCTGTTTACGGCATAGCCGAAGAATCCGGGACCATAGTCGCCCGTGATATGATCAATCCTCAGGGTCGAAGGATAGGCATGAAAAGCTGAGGGACCAAAACCCTCCCTGGTAATGTTCGAGAGGGCTCCCATCATACCTGCATGACCAACCCTCAGGAGATAGAAATCGTCGGGATTATCCCTGTATTCAGTAAGCACGGGTATAGCATTCAGCGGCGATCCGTAGTGGTGCAGCTGGCGCTCAACCCGCTGCAGCTTGCCTGCATACTGGAAATCCCAGTAACGCCTTGCGCTGCCGTTGTAACCCCAATGGGGAACCGTAGGCATGTAGGCAAGAATGGCATTCAGGGTAACATCGGCCTTCTCATCATAGCCGAAATATTTCGACCACATATATACCTCTTCCTGGCCTGTTGAATCCCAGGGCATCTCGCTTCCAAACGGATATTTAAGCGAATACCACAGGTCAGCCCTCTTCTTCATCACCTCCTCAAGCCTGACCGCCATCTCGGTCATGCCCTCACGCTGGAGGTCAAGGAGAATAAGGAAGAATATTGTGCCCTCCATCTGTCCGAACTGGGCGTAGTGACGGGCCTGCTCAACCATAGTGACGGAGGTGTGAAATGCCTGCTCGAGATACCAGTTCCATTCGGCACCACTGACGAGCCCCTGGTGGTTCCTCGACAACTGGTACATCACCCAGTATGCTGCTGCCACATGGGGATAGTTGTAGGAACGGCCCGTCGACTCGGCCTCCTTCTTAGGCCAGGCCGACCAGCCGCCATAGTTTATATCCTTGCTGTAGGTACCCTCCGGCATATTCTCAGGGTCATAATAGAACATGCTCTTTCTCACACCGTATTTGCGGCTTCCCTCGCTGTACTGAATTCCTCCCCAGAGAGTGTTGTGCACGAATGCCTGCATCTTCTCCAGCTCGGCCGGATCGGGCTGAAGCAGTTGCTTCATCATTGCCGCCAGCCATGAACCGGCGCCCCCTTCATCACTCAGACCTGCTATCCAGGCCCTCCCATCTTCCGTGACCTGCTGCATACGTCCGTAATCATAACTGATAACTGAAAGATGACGACCAAACGGATCGCCTGGATTTTCATACCACTGTTCATTGGTGAGGAACCTGCCCATATCCCCGATAATTTCCTCTTCAGGCTTGATAACCTTATACTGTATTGTCTGCCTTAGTCCGTCGGCATAGGTCACGGTAAGCCGTGCCCGGCCCCATTCCCTGCCCGACACCTCAAATCTCTGCCAGCCCCCGGCCGTCGGTTTGCCGGCCATTACCGACAGGGCACCACCCGGATGAACAACCAATTATACCACCACACTGCCTAAGTTCAGGAA
>JAVEWX010000133.1:0-8253 GCA_034004335.1 Bacteroidales bacterium
AGGATAACATGAACCTGAGATTCTCGCTGAACTTTGGCCTGCGCTCAATTCTCTTTTCACGGGTTGAGGGATCGGTCACCTGCACCGCGACGCCCTCAACTTTCCCCCACTCCCTGTAAACGTCTATGTGATCAGACTGCTCGCTCCACATCCTTGGCAATATTGTCATGAAGCGCTTGTCATAAACCCTCTCGAAATTTCTGTTGGTAATTACATATTTATCTCCAACGCGGTTGTAGGTTGGCTTTTTGGTAGTCTCATACTCAAGTACAGGGGCATTGAAGTACTGTCCGTAAAACAACGGCCTTTGCCCGTACTGCTCCCTGTTGAGATAGTATATCAGGTTGAAGACATGCTCGGGATGGTTTTCATTCATCGGAGGATTTGCTGAGGACCTGATCAGTATTATTGCAAAGGACGAATAGCCTATGAGTATTACCAGAAGTGAGGTAAGGGCGGTATTCAGGACTACCCTGTGATTACGGGCAGCTATCCACACAAGATACACAGCAGCCGCAAGCACAATGATATTCAGAAATGCCGATGCCGAGATAACCCACAGGCCGCTCAGGAGAACCGTTACTCCCCCGAAAACAGCCAGCCTGAGACGCCCGGTATCTGACATTGAAAGCCTTACGGCCATAATAATGAAAAAGGCCAGCAGAATAACATGGAAAACCACTCCGGTGTTGAAAGGTAAGCCAACGGTATTGATGAAGAATAGTTCGAATTTTGAGGCGACGGCAAGCACTCCCGGTATGATGCCGTACATAATGACTGTCAGAATTGCCAGTGAGATTGCTATTGAGGTTGCAAATCCTTTCCAGCTGAATTTGTAAACCCTGAAATAGTAGACAAAAGTGATGGCAGGTATCACGAGAAGGTTGAGCAGGTGAACCCCGAGGGAAACACCCATCAGATATGCAATGAGGAGAAGCCACTTATCTGCATGTTCATCCCCGAAGCTCTCCTCCCATCTGAGTATGGCCCAGAAGACAACTGCCGTGAACAGTGAGGAGGTCGCATAAACCTCAGCCTCAACAGCTGAAAACCAGAATGTGTCGGAAAAGGCATATGCCATTGCTCCTACAACACCCGCGGCCATAACCAGGGCAATATTCTGGTTTGAATATTTCGTATCATCGGTCAGTATCACCCTCCTTGCCAGGTGAGTTACCGACCAGAACAGGAAAAGTATTGTGAAGGCACTTGCCAGTGCAGACAGGGCATTGGCCATCAGGGCGACCTTAGTTACATCGTTTCCGGCGAAAAGGGTAAAGAACCGGCCCATGATCATAAATATTGGAGCACCGGGAGGGTGGCCCACCTCGAGCTTGTATGCTGAGGCTATAAACTCACCGCAATCCCACAGGCTGGCCGTCGATTCCATGGTCATAAGATAGGTTACCGCAGCCACCATAAAAACCAACCAGCCCGTTACATTGTTCACAAACCTGAAATTCCTCATCTGTCTTCCCTTTCGTTCCAAGCAGCACCCGATAAACGTGCCGTCACTTTTATTGTAAAAGGCGAAAATATACATTTTGGATGGCATTAGAAAATGTGAGGAAGCGGGAACGGATTAAATGTTAAATTTGCGCTCTGGGAGTTACAAATGAGCCGGTTAAAAAGGTATATCGTATTAACTGTCTGTCTGGTTTTATCACCTCTATTGCGGGCCCAGTTCTATGACACCGGAACCGACCCGGCATCCTTACGGTGGAACCGGATCAGAACAGCAAGCTTCACCATAGTCTTTCCTTCCGATTACCGTGAAGAGGCAATGAAAATGGCTGTGCTGCTTGAACAGGCCTCATCGCTACTCGATACACTCTATTTACAGCCCCGGCGAAAGACGCCACTCAATGTGTTGATACACAGCCATTCAACTGAGTCAAATGGTTATGTCGCCTGGGCTCCCCGAAGGATGGAACTCTACCCTGCCCCCGGACAGAACAGCATACCGGTACCCAATTCCCTCCAGCTGGCTCTCCACGAAACTGTTCATGTCAAGCAGATGAGAGCCCTGGAAACAGGATTCTCGGGAACCATGTCAATACTGACCGGACAACAATTCACAGGCATTGTATCAGCACTGCTCCCCCTCTGGTTCTTTGAAGGTGATGCCGTAATCTACGAAACACTGCTTTCCCCCGGCGGCAGGGGAATAAATCCTTCATTCAACAATGAGATGAAGGCCATTGCCATCAACAATCCCGCTCTCCTTGGCTATGATAAAATGCTGCTCGGATCCTACCGTAACCATACACCCGATTATTACAGGTACGGATTCAGACTGATGGAATACTCAAGATCGATGTATGGCAATGATCTCTGGAAAAAAGCCGTCAGCAATACTGCCCGTAAACCATACATAATCAACCCGGTTAATTCAGCACTTCGTAAATCAGCCTCCCTCACGAAGAACAAACTCTTCGGAGAGGCATTCAGTGAATACAATAAATTATGGAGTCACGAAATGCAACTTGAAGCACCTCTTCAATATACCTCCATAAATCCTGATAAAAAAGGCAATTACATAAACTACCACTCACCGGTACAGATAAGCAACGACTCCATAATCGCCATTAAAACATCACTTTACGACCCCCCATCTATTGTACTGATTACCAAGGCCGGAAGCAGGGAAGAGAGAGTATTGTATGCCGGAAGGATATACCCCTACCTGCTCTCAGCATCATCAGGAAAGCTGGTATGGGCCGAAAGTCAGCCCGACCCGCGGTGGGAGAACAGGGACTATTCAGTAATAAGAACCTACAACCTGTCTACAGGCCTCCCACTGAGCATTACCTCACGAACGAGATACTTCGCACCGGCCCTATCCCCCGACGGTAATCTCATTGCAACAGTCGAAAACACTCCTGCCGGAAAAAATTACCTGGTCTTTCTCAATACTGCCACGGGCAGCACTGTCACTGCAGCTGCAACACCCGGAAATGGTTATCCCCAGCGGCCAATGTGGTCGGATAACGGCTCGGAAGTTACAGTTATAATGCTGTCTGACAGTGGCGAAGGTATATATACCTACAGTATTGATGAGGAAAGATGGACCATGTTACTGGAACCTGGCAGAGAGGACCTTCAATCGGCCGTGGTCAGGAATGACACTACCTTCTTTATATCGTCAGCAGGAGGTACTGACAATATATTCTGTAAAACATCCGACGGTACTTTTTACCGTATTACGCGTTCACGATTCGGTACCGGGAGCTTCTCGCTCAACGCGAACAATCTGCTTTTTTCCGATTATGACCACAATGGCTACAGCATTGCCAGGTGCGGAATTACAGCTGAACCCTTCGATTATGGCAACAGATCCCCGCTGCCATCATTCCTGATGGGAAATATTGTACCACCCTCGGCATCAGGTGAGGTAACAGCCATCCCGGAGATAACCCCGGCCGATACCGGCGGACTCGAGATCACCCCATTCAGGAAGTGGAAAAACCTGTTCAACATCCACAGCTGGGCTCCCTTTTATTATGATATTGAAGAAATAGCCTCCGACCCGCTGGCAATCAGTCCGGGCATAACACTTCTCTCCCAGAACCTGCTGAGTACGCTGGTTTCATCTGTTGGCTATGAATATGAAGCTGGTGAACACATTCTGCATTCGGGAATAACCTGGAAAGGATGGTACCCGGTGGTGAATTTCAGGATGAGCTATGGGGGTGAACCTCTCATTATCACCGGGAATGAAAGCGGTGTTGTCCCATCGGTCATCAGTCCTGCCCTGAACACCTCGGCAGAAATGTACCTTCCCCTGAGGTACTCAGCCGGAAGTTACAACATATACCTGAGACCCTCGCTCGGGCATCGTTACAACAACAGGTATATTTACGACGACTCGAGGGAGGTATTCGACTACGGACAGTCCTTTGTCACAGGCAGACTGTATCTGTCGGGAAGCCGGCTGCCGGCATACCGTGACATCTTCCCGCGAATTGCACAGTCATTTGACCTGGCACATACCGCGGCGCCCTTCGACAGCGATATATACGGACCGATAACCAGTATCCGCACAACTTTCTACTTCCCCGGAATCATACGTAATCACGGACTGAGGATCAGGCTGCAGGGAGAAAAGCAGAAGCCTGAAAAATTCATCAATTACAACCGTATTGATTTCCCCCGCGGTTATAACAACATCTTCTCCATATTGAACCTGCCAGATGACTTCGGGCAGATAATCTCCGAGAAGCTCCGTACCATCACTGCCGACTATGTATTCCCCATTGCCTACCCCGACGTGGGTATCAGGGGAATAATATACTTCAAGAGGGTCAGGGGTACCCTTTTCGCAGATTATTCACGCGGGTGGAACAACCGCCATCTGGGTTCCAACACTTTTGTTGAGGGCTGGGAGACCTATTCATCAGCGGGTGCAGAATTTCTTACAGACCTTAACCTTTTCAGGATCCCCTTCGATATAACTGCCGGTGTAAGGGGAGGTATTATTCCCCGCGGGAACCTGTATTTTCTGGAGGCCGTTTTTTCCGTTGACGTTTACGGGTTTAGCATCGGCAACCGCGACAGAAAAAGGCTCCCCCTTCTCTGAGACAGACTCCTGGCTTAATTGACGGCCATCATTTCGCTGCTGCCCGTGCCTCCGATTTAATGAGATCCCATGCAGCCATAACATGCTCTTCGGTCACATTGGTCTGGGATACCACCATTCTGAGGGTATATCTGCCCTCCAGGGATGTATGAGTAAGGTATATCTTACCTGAGTCGTTAAGCCTGTGGTTAAGGCTCTCATTGATGGCATTGAGAGTCTTTACGTCAATCCCGGGCGGAGAATAACGGAAACAAACCGTATTGAGCACCGGTCTGACGACGAGTTCAAAATCGGGTTCATCTTCTATCATCACCGCAAGTTTCCGGGCATATCCTATGTGATCCCTTATCCTGTTCCGAAGTCCTTCAATCCCAAAGCTCCTTATTACCATCCAGAGCTTCAGCGCCCTGAACCTCCTGCCAAGGGGAATGCCCCAGTCGCGGTAGTCATTTACCGAACCCCTGGTACGGGTCTTCAGGTATTCGGGAAGTATCTCGAAGGTTTTTATCAGGTGCGCCGCATCCCTTACCCAGTAAACCGAGCAGTCGAAGTTGGTGAACATCCATTTGTGGGGATTGAAAACAAAGCTGTCGACAAATTCAAATCCCTGCAAAAGGTGTCCGAACTCAGGCAGCAGGAGAGCTGTTCCCCCCAATGCTCCGTCAACGTGAAGCCAGACACCGTACCTCCTGCATATTTCCCCTATTTCCCTCACGGGATCGATAGCGGTTGTTCCCGTGGTACCTATCGTTGCCACCACGCAGCAGGGGGTGCAGCCTGCTGCAAGATCATCATTGATGGCCTTTTCCAGGGCCCGCGGGTCGAGTGAATAGTCATTGCGTGTCCTTACCCTTATGAAGTTCTTCCTGCCCAGACCTGCAATCTTGACCCCCTTCTCAACCGACGAGTGTGTCTGTGTCGATCCGTATACCCTGAGTTTCGGACAGCCGGAGAGTCCCTCCTCGTTGCTGTCGAAACGGGTTATTCTTTCCCTGGCGGTAATAATTGATGCCAGCACCGATGTGGAGGCTGTATCCTGTATCACCCCCTCAAAAAATGCCGGTAATCCCATCTGATCGCGGAGCCAGTTCACGACTCTTTCCTCCAGTTCTGCTGCTGCCGGCGATGTCTCCCATATCATGCACTGGGCTCCAAGTGTAGCGGTAATCATCTCGGCAAGGATTGAGGGTGGACTGGTATTGGCCGGAAAGTAGGCAAAGAAATTGGGACTCTGCCAGTGGGTCATCCCAGGCATAATGATTTCATTGAAATCCCTGAAGATAGTGTCAAAGTCCTCAGCCTTCATCGGAGGCTGTTCAGGGAGCCCGGCATAGACCTCACCAGGCCTCACCCGGGATTTTACCGGGAATGACTCAATGTTCTCAAGGTACCATGCAAGCCAGTCAACCAGGTCGTGGGCATATTTGCGAAACTCTGAGGGTGTCATTGTTCTATGAATATGCCGATTCGGCCAGGAGTATGATATTGTTCATCTTCACCTCAATGACTCCGCCACCTATTTCAAAAATATGTTCCCTGCCCTCAAAATCAATGACTGTAACCTTGCCACTTTCGAGAGTTGAAATTATAGGGGCATGATCCCTGAGAACCTGGAAGGAGCCCTTGGTTCCAGGCACCCTTACCGACCTTATTTTACCGGTGTAGATTGTTGAATCGGGTGTAATGATCTGAAGTTTCACTCCTGTCTCTTATTGATCGGTTTATGGGCCGGTATGTTCAGCTGGTTCCGGCAAGAAGGTTTTCTCCCTTCTCAATAGCCTCCTCGATAGTCCCTACGAAGAAGAAAGCAGCCTCGGGGTACTGGTCTACCTCGCCATCGAGAATCATATTGAATCCTTTTATGGTGTCCTCAATCGATACCATCTTACCCGGCATGTTCGTAAAGGTTTCAGCAACGTGGAAAGGCTGGGAAAGAAATCTCTGTATCTTCCTGGCTCTCTGGACCACTATCCTGTCCTCTTCCGACAACTCGTCCATTCCGAGAATCGCAATTATATCCTGCAGTTCGTTATATCTCTGAAGTATCTCCTTGACCCTTTGAGCACAGTTGTAATGAGCTTGTCCCACGATGTCGGGCGATAGTATCCTGGAGGTTGATTCAAGCGGATCGACTGCCGGATAAATGCCAAGTTCTGAGATCTTGCGACTCAGCACGGTAGTGGCATCGAGGTGAGAAAATGTAGTTGCGGGAGCAGGGTCGGTCAGGTCGTCGGCGGGGACATATACTGCCTGCACCGAGGTAATTGATCCGTGCCGGGTAGAGGTTATCCTCTCCTGCATGACACCCATCTCGGTGGCCAGAGTGGGCTGGTATCCTACTGCTGATGGCATCCTTCCCAGCAAGGCCGATACTTCGGAGCCGGCCTGTGTAAACCTGAAGACATTATCCATGAAGAAGAGTATATCGCGGCCACCGCCGCTCTTCTCGTCGCCGTCGCGGAAATACTCGGCAACCGACAGGCCTGACAGTGCAACGCGGGCCCTGGCTCCCGGTGGTTCGTTCATCTGCCCGAATACGAGTGCCAGTTTTGATTCCTTAAGTGCTTCCGGGTCAACCTTTGAAAGATCCCATCCGCCCTTCTTCATGTCCTCAAGAAACTCCTTGCCATAGTTGACGACACCGGCCTCAATCATTTCCCGCAGCAGGTCATTGCCCTCCCTGGTACGTTCTCCGACTCCGGCAAATACTGATAGTCCGGAATATGCCTTTGCAATATTATTGATGAGTTCAAGAATAACAACGGTTTTTCCAACTCCGGCCCCCCCGAAGAGTCCTATCTTACCCCCCTTGGAGTAGGGTTCAATAAGGTCAATTACTTTGATACCGGTGTAAAGTACCTCCTTTTCAGTAGAGAGTTCCTCGTACTTTGGTGGCTTTCGGTGAATAGGGTAACCCTTCGATTTGTCAAGCGGGCCCATACCATCAATAGGATCACCGGTAACATTCATAAGCCGACCCCTGATCTGTTCGCCTGTAGGCATTGTTATCGGAAGACCCGTCGCTCTTACTGCCAGCCCCCGTTTAAGTCCGTCGGTTGAATCCATGGCAATGGCACGCACCGTGTTTTCGCCAATATGCTGCTGACACTCCACTACCAGAACCGAACCATCCTCCCTTATTATCTCAAGGGCATCGAGTATCCCCGGCATTTCATCGCCTGCCGAAGAAAATGTAACATCAACCACAGGGCCGATGACCTGACTGATATAACCTGTGTTGCCTGACATGTAACCGGAGTATTATATTATGAATGTAACAATATACCACAAAGTTAATTTTTTTTGCCAATCACATCCATCGATACTTTACCTTTTTGGCTTATTACTACCCGTTCGGGATTTTTCATAAAAAATGACTCGACTCTCTCCCATATTTCGGAAATATTTATCTTTAACCATATTTTTTAATACAGACAACATGTTAAACCAATATCTTAAATCCTGTTCTATGAAAAGAATTTTTATTGCCCTTTGTATTTGCATTGTGTCAGCTGTATCTGTTAATGCTCAGTTTACCAAGATTGGAGGCGGACTGGTCTATGGTACGGGAGTTTATTTTCACAATGAATCCTCCGACCTGAGCCATAAGACCGGTAATCCTGCACTCAACCTGAAAGGAATCTATGAAATCAGCCTTCCCCTGCATGTTTCCC
>JAVEWX010000134.1:0-8223 GCA_034004335.1 Bacteroidales bacterium
AAAGCATTTAAAGATACTATTGATAACGAGGATAACTCTTCGAGTAATCTCCCGTTATCAACAGTAAATCATCATTATAAAAAGAGAGATAAAATTAGTATTAAAAAGGTCAACGTTAATTAGGCATCGACTCGCCGACCACCGATCACCGATTACCGATTACCCAATACCTCCTACCACATACCCTAAGCCAGGGCGTAGCCCGTTAAGACATCAAAGACAGCCCGAAGGGCGTTAAGACAGGGCGAAGCCCGTTAAGACATCAAAGACAGCCCGAAGGGCGTTAAGACAGGGCGAAGCCCGTAGGGACCGATCACCGAATACCATCCCCCATGCTCCATGCTCCATGCCCCATGCGCGGCGGAACACTCATATGGGGGAATGCCCCTTTTCTATTGATATTCAACCCCTACGGGGTTTTTCCGCTTACCGTCATGAGGGAGGAATGCACCTTTTCTATTGATATTCAACCCCTACGGGGTTTTTCCGCTTACCGTCATGAGGGAGGAATGCACCTTTTCTATTGATATCCAACCCCTACGAAGTTTTCCCGCCGACCACCGATCACCGATTACCGATTACCCAATACCTCCTACCACATACCCTAAGACAGGGCGTAGCCCGTTAAGACATCAAAGACAGCCCGAAGGGCGTTAAGACAGGGCGAAGCCCGTTAAGACATCAAAGACAGCCCGAAGGGCGTTAAGACAGGGCGAAGCCCGTAGGGACCGATCACCGAATACCATCCCCCATGCCCCATGCCATTTTGCCTTTTGTCTATACCCTCCATCGCATTCATGCAGTTTGCTGTACAACATACAGCAATCTAAATGTGTATCCTGTACATTTAATAAATTTGATGCTTATATTTTGTACATTTGGAGATCAGTGGAATTTTATGGATTAACCTTTAAAAAACTGACCATGATAAGAATCAGAGCATTAGTTGTGGCCATGGTAGCGTTAACACTCAGCGCAGCCGGCCAGGGGAAGCTTGAAGATTACAAAAAGGCTGACAATGCGTCCAGTCTCTTCGGCAACAAGATGTACTACGGAACCGTTAATCCGGTCTGGATTGGAGAGACATCTCTCTTCTGGTATGAGAACACTACGCCTTCGGGCAGGATGTACGTTATGGTTGATGCAGTGAAGAAAACGAAAACCGAAGCGTTTGACCAGGCCAGGTTTGCAAAGAGCTTTACCGCCCTTACGGGCGCCAGGGCAGAACCCGGAAGGCTGCCTGTAAGGAATATACAGTTCATCAACAATGCCGGCAGGTTTACCTTTGAATATGAAGGCATAAGGTACACCTGCAACCTGCGTAATTACAGTATAACAAGAGGTGACTCGATACGTCCGGCCGGAGCCCGCCGGGCAGGAGGCAGTGAATGGACATGGTCCACTCCCGATGAGACTCGTAACCCCGCTGTCACATCTCCTGACAGGAAATGGTCAGCCTACATGAGGGATAACAATATCTTCATCAGGTCACTGGAAGACAACAAAGAGTATAAGCTCAGTCACGACGGTGGTATCGGCGAATACTATTCGGCTTCAATCAGATGGTCACCCGACTCAAAGAAGCTTGTTGCGGCAAAGATCAGGCCTGCCGAGCCCCATATGATTCACTATATTGAATCATCACCCATTGACCAGGTGCAGCCAAAACATTCAACCTACGAGTACAGGAAGCCGGGCGATGCCATCCCACAGCAATACCCTCAGCTTTTTGACGTTGAGACCAAATCACATATCCGGGTTGAGACCGGCATGATTGAAAACCAGTATTCCGTGGGTTCATACAGGTGGGAGAGTGACAGCAAGTCCTTTACCTTCGAATACAATAAGAGGGGCCACCAGGTATACCAGGTAATAAGGGTCGATGCAGCCACCGGAAACCACAAGGTGATCATTAATGAAACTTCCCCCACATTCATCGACTACAGTGGCAAAAAGTACAGGTATGATGTGCCCGACAAAGACGAGATCATCTGGGCCTCGGAACGTGACGGGTGGAACCATCTATACCTCTATGATTCCAAATCCGGAGCAGTAAAAAACCAGATCACAAAAGGCGAATGGGTGGTAAGGAGTGTTCTTAACGTTAACAATGACAACCGGCAGATAACATTCCAGGCAAGCGGCAGGGAACCGGGAGATCCTTACCTTATTCATGTCTACAGGATTAACTTTGACGGAACCGGTTTAGTAAAGCTTACCGACGGTGACGGGACCCACGAAGTCTCCTTTTCACGCGACAGGAAGTATTTCGTAGACACATGGTCGAGAGCCGACCTTCCCCCTGTAACAGTACTGCGCAATGCCGATGACGGAAGCCTTATACTCGAACTGGAAAAGGCTGATATAACCGAACTGCTCAAGACCGGATGGGTAATGCCCGAAGTATTCATGTCTAAAGCCCGTGATGGTAATACAGATATCTGGGGCATTATCGTAAGGCCTGCAAATTTCGATCCTTCGAAGAAATATCCGGTAATTGAATACATCTATGCCGGTCCGCACAGCAGCCACGTCCCGAAGAGCTTCAGGGCATACAACGGCAATATGAACCCCCTTGCCGAACTGGGATTCATCCTGGTGCAGATTGACGGGATGGGAACATCAAACCGTTCAAAGGCGTTTCATGATGTCTGCTGGAAAGATCTGAAGGATGCAGGCTTCCCCGACAGGATAATATGGATGAAGGAGGCGGCTAAGAAATATCCCTACATGGATATCACCAGGGTCGGCATATTCGGAACATCAGCTGGTGGACAGAACTCCGCAGGTGCCGTTCTTTTCCACCCTGAATTCTATAAAGTAGCAGTATCAGCGTGCGGATGCCACGACAACCGCATGGATAAAATATGGTGGAATGAACAGTGGATGGGCTGGCCCGTGGGACCGGAGTATGCCGCTTCATCGAATACCGAAAATGCATACCGGCTGAAGGGAAAACTACTTCTTATCAATGGGGAGATGGACAATAATGTCGATCCTGCCTCAACAACCCAGCTCGTAAATGCTCTTATCAAGGCAAACAAGGACTTCGATTACCTTCTGGTTCCAGGGATGGGGCACTCAGGCGGAGGTCAGTATGGAGAACGAAGGCGCAGGGATTATTTCGTGAAACATCTGCTGGGGGTTGAACCTCCCGACTGGAACATGATGGAAAGGTAATTTTTTTCACCATCTTTGCGCAAAATTTCAATGTGAGCAGTCGTTCAAACACTGTTCTCTGGGCGATAGTGGCCTGCCTGCTGTGGTCAACGGCCTACCCCGGGATAAAAATAGGACTGGAATACACCACGCCCCTGCACTTCGCGGGGGTGCGGTTTATCCTGTCGGGACTGTTTATCCTGCCCTTTACCGTCAGACCCAGACATTATATCTCCATGTTATGGAGCCACCGGAGGACCTTTCTGATCGTCACCCTCTTCCAGTCAGTCATCAACTATACCCTCTTCTATATTGGCATGGACCTGGTACCCGGTGCCATCGGGGCGATCATAGTAGGTTCACAGCCCCTCTTTGTTGCCATCATCGTGGCAGTGATGGCATATGAAAATTCAATGACGCGACAAAAGCTTACGGTAATCATCACCGGAATTGCCGGTGTTGTTCTTGTAAGCCTCGGCAGGCAGGGTCTTAAGCTGGGAACCGCCTCCGAACTGCTGGGTGTGTTTCTTATCCTCGGCGCCAATGTAGCCTCGGGAATAAGCAACGTGTATGTGTCAAAAGCCGGAAAGAACATCAACCCATTCGTTCTGAGTTCATTTTCCCTGTTTGCGGGTGGTCTTGTAATATATCTTGGAAGTATTCTGTTCGAAGGAGCAGGCCCGGTTCCCATAAGTCAGGGTTACGGAAGATACTGGGCTGCCCTGGGATGGCTCAGCTTCATGTCGGCATTCACCTTCTCGGTATGGTACATGCTTCTCCAGCGTCCCGGAGTAAGAGTGTCTGACCTGAATTTCTGGAAGTTCATCATACCGGTAGTCGGTGCCATCCTCAGCTGGCTCATGGTCCCCGAAGAAAAACCCCAGTGGCTTACCATTGCAGGAATGATTATAATAACCCTGTCACTTATATTCTTCTACCGCTGCAGCCATCAGAAGCAGAGCTGCTGAAACCATATCCCCGGTATGCTGTTTAAATTATCAGCTATTTCAGTGTTCTTGACAACTTATGAATAAATGCACCATTATTTATAACCATGGTACAAATGCGACTCCTGTACAAGCAACATTGCATTCCTACCAGTCAGCAGGCCACTCCGACAGGTTCTTGAAGAAGAGCAGGTGCTCGTAATGAGGAAGGGTCTTTCCCTCGATAGCCAGCATCTGATCAGCGGTCAGGGGCTTGAACGAGGATGCAATTGCAATATTTTCCTCCAGCTCTTCCAGTGTATCTATTCCCACAATGACGGTACTGACAGGCAGGGTGAGCACATATTCCATTGCCTCCTTCATCGTTATGATGCCACCGTTTGAGAATATCCTGTCGCGGGCAGGTATCTTCATACCGACAATGCCAAGATTGTCGCGCACGGCATTGGGAAGAAACTTCTCTATAAACGGATCGTGATGCTTGTCAGCCGCATTGAGTGCCACAAGGACGTTGTCGAATTCAAACCTGCTGTTAAGCTCATTCAGAACGTCAGGTCCCTCGTGACCGGTATAACCGATATATTTGATTATCTTTTCATCCCTTGCCCTGATCATTGCCTTCAGGACTCCATCATCGGCAAATATCCTGTCGAGGTTCTCAATCTCCGACATCCTGACGTTATGTATCTGCCACAGGTCGATATGATCAGTCTGAAGGTTCTTCAACGACTGCTCCAGAAGCCTCATCGAACCGTCATAGGTGCGGTCATGCGTCTTGGTGGCCAGGAAAACTTCGTTTCTTCTGTCCTTAAGGACACGACCCAGGTTCCTTTCACTCGTGCCCCTCGCCTCTTCACGGGATACTCCCTCAATGGCCCGCCCGTAGGCAGCTGCAGTGTCGAGGTAGTTCACCCCGAGATCGATGGCCCGGTTAATGATCTGATATGAAATATCCTCCTTCCCCGGTATCTCAAGAGATGCCTGGCCCCCCAGGCTGAAAAGGCTGACCATGTGACCTGTCCTGCCAAGAGGCCTCAATGGCATCCTCCCGGTACGGACTGTCCCGCCACCTCCGCATGAGGTAAGATAGGGTGCAAGTCCGATGACTGCAGAAGAGGCTATGAGCTTCTGCAGAAACTCCCTTCTCGATTCAATTCTGCTCTTTTTCATCTTTCGACAAGTTTTTATGTTATACCATCTATCCTGATTTCCAAATCAGATCAAATATATTAATATATTGACATATTTAACAGCCTATCCCTGTCATTCAACATGTTCTTAGTTGGAAATGTTTATTGGTTCCTTGATAATTTTAATATTTTTTAACTATCTTTATCACAACGGGAGCAGAATACATGTTGATCCCGGGGCCTTGGTACGCCGGGTACCAGAATTGTCAATAATATCGCATATATGAAAGCCCTGATTGTTTACGATTCGGAATTCGGTAATACGAAACAGATTGCTGAGGCTATTGCTGCCGGAATAGAGAACTGCACTGCCGATGTGATGCATGTCGGGGAAATTAATCCCGGTAATCTGGATGGAGTTGGTCTACTGGTTGTGGGTTCTCCCACAAGAGCCTTCCGACCTACAAATGGAATAGTCAGGTTCCTCGACAGTCTGTCGGACGGAGTAATAAATGATATTGCTGTTGCGGCTTTTGATACCCGTATTGCAAGTGAAGACATCAAAAGGAAGTTTTTTCGTTTTATAGTAGATTCGGGAGGTTATGCCGCAAATCCTATTGCCGAAAAACTCAGAAAGAAAGGCGGTATCCTGGTACTTCCCCCTGAAGGATTCTTCGTGGAAGGCGAAAAGGGTCCGCTGAAGGATGGGGAGACAGCAAGGGCAAAAGCCTGGGCAAAGCTTGTCTGTCATGCTTAAAATATTTCCGGATGACAGACAGTATTCTCCATTCCATCAAACCTCTTGGATTCTACTGGGACACGGCAGATCCTTTTATTTTCTGTGTTCACCACAATGATTTTTATCCTGCCGGCAACGAAAATATGGGTCCTGACCCTTCTCTGCTGCGTGGCAGGAATATAGGCAGCGATTTCACCGTCAGAGAAGGATGGCGCATGTACCACGGCGACAGGGTCCCTGGCTTCCCGGTACATCCTCACAGGGGATTTGAGACGGTTACTCTTGTGAGGAATGGGTTCGTCGATCATTCCGACTCAATAGGCGCAGCAGGACGCTACGGCAACGGTGATGTGCAATGGATGACTGCCGGGGCAGGTATCCAGCATTGCGAGATGTTTCCCCTCCTCGACAGAGATGGCGGGAACCACCTTGAACTGTTCCAGATATGGATCAATCTCCCGGCCCGTAACAAGATGGTCCAACCGCACTTTTCAATGCTATGGGGAGAAACGATACCTGAAGTTGTCCATTCCGACAATTCCGGAAGAAAAACCACAATAAGGATAATTGCAGGTTCCCTCGATGGAGCCGTGGCGCCCGGTCCGGCACCCGACTCGTGGGCAGCCGATCCGGGAAACGAAACAGCCATATGGACAATCAGGCTTGAACCTCATGCCCGATGGATTATTCCCCCGGCATCGGCTCAGGCTAATCGGACTCTATATTTCTTCCGCGGCAAATCACTGACAGTAGCTGATAATCCCATATCATCAGGATTATCATTCAGAACAAGATGTGACATCCCTGTTGAATTAACCAACGGTGACTCGGAAGGCGAAATACTCCTTCTGCAGTCGAAACCAATTGGGGAACCTGTGATTCAGCACGGACCCTTCGTGATGAATACTGAAGCGGAAATAAGGCAGGCCTTCATCGATTACAGGGCCACTGCTTTCGGAGGCTGGCCATGGTCTGCCTATGACAATGTGCATGCGCGCGATGCGGGAAGGTTTGCACTGCATGCCGATGGGAGAAAGGAAACAAAAAACCAATAAACAAAAATTCCAATACCATGAACAGAAAAATCAACAGGCTGGTAACAGATTACAGGCAAGGAGGAATAAACCGGCGTGATTTCATGAAGAGGCTTGTCCTCTATGCGGGTGGCACCGCCGCCGCCTTTGCCCTGCTGGAAGCATCGGGAGAATCGGCTGTAGCAGCAGAACTAATGCAGGATACAGGTATCGTTGCCGAGTTCATCACATACCCCGTTGAAGGAGGTACAATGAAGGGGCTGCTGGCTCACCCGACGGAGAAGAAAAAATATCCTGCCGTTATCGTCATCCATGAAAACAGGGGACTGGTACCACACATACAGTCTGTAAACCGCAGGATGGCAATGGAGGGATTCCTGGCACTCGCTCCCGATGGCAACTCACCTCTCGGCGGAACACCCGAGGATGATACCAAGGGTATGGAACTGCTAAGGCAGATACCCTCCGAGACACATACAAAAAATTTCGTTGCAGCAGTTAAATACCTCCAGACACACCCCCTCTCGAACGGCAAGGTAGGGTGTACAGGTTTCTGCTGGGGTGGAGCCGTGACAAACCAGGTGGCTGTAAATGCTCCGGAACTGAAGGCTTCAGTCCCCTATTACGGACGTGTACCCGCCACCGAGGATGTGCCTAAGATAAAAGCCGCAGTTATGGCTCATTATGCGGAAAATGATGCAGGCATCAATGCAGGCATAGAGGGTTTCAGGGAGGCTATGAAAAATGCAGGCATCGAACACCAGATTTTCACATACCCGGGAACCGGACACGCCTTCAACAACGACACCAATCCCGGCAGATACAATGAAGAGGCAGCCAAACTGGCCTGGGGCCGAACAGTGGCTTTCTTCAAAGAGAAGCTGAAATAGGAAGAGTAACAGGGTTCAGGGTTACTCCCTTCGGTCGTGAGCTCGCCCCGACAAGTCGGGGCTCGGTTCAGGGTTCAGGCTTTGCCAGCCATAGCTGATGGAGTCAGCGTCGGCTGGGATGCCGGATGCCGGCACCGATCACCGGTTACCGATTACCGATCACCGATCACCAATTACCGATTACCGATCACCAATTACTGTCGGTGCCTGAAATACGTTGACCATAAAAACGGTTAACGGTATGACAAAAGTAAACTATTTTGAGCATGAAATTAAGCCTCAATTTCAAAGGTCGTTCAGTGATGATTTCAAGAAGAAGAAAAT
>JAVEWX010000135.1:0-8197 GCA_034004335.1 Bacteroidales bacterium
GCTACCCCTATGGCGAAGTTAATGCCAAACAGCTTCATCCAGAATTTGGTAATTTTCTTCCATTCCTCCTTTCCGGTTTTAACGTAGATTGTCTCCATCATGGCAAGGATGAACGACAATCCCAGTGTAAGAGGAACAAATAACCAATGGTAGATGGCTGTCAGGGCAAATTGCGCCCTCGACCAGTCGACCAGACTCAAATCAACATTTTCAATCATATTCTGATGGCTTGTTTACAAGTTGCTCCAGAACATAGTTGCCTCGTTCTTCGTCGTTATCGAACCCCGATTTCAGGAAGTCGGGGAAGAAGAATAGTCTGAGAATTACAAACATGATAAACAGCTTAATGAGAATTATGATCCACACCCTTATTCCCCATTCAGGCATATTCCTGAAACCCTCATAATAAAATCTGAATATTGAAGCTGCTTTTGCACGAATGAAATTCATAGGTTCATTCCCTTGTTTAATGGTATCAGTTAGTGTTGGGGCTCATAGTATTAATTGACCGTGTGCTCAAACCTGATCGAGGCCCGACGTAATTCTTTTTACCGCCTTGAAGTTATTGAAAAATTCCCGGCCTATTACCCTGAAAACCGTATAACTCGGTATTGCAAGTATCATTCCCGCCACCCCTGCGAAGCTTCCTGCGGCAAGTATCACAATGAATATTTCAAGAGGGTGGGCATTCACACTGTTTGAAAAAATCACCGGCTGAAAAACGATGTTATCAATTGCCTGGGTAATAATTATTACTATCAGCATGTAGGTTACCATTGGCAGCACAACCCCGGTAAAACTCATATCGAGGTTTGAGGCAATTCCCATTATAATGCCAATTATGCCTCCCAGCCAGGGTCCCACGTAAGGAATTACGTTAAGGGTGCCTATAATCAATCCGATTGTAAGGGCCTGCTGAAATTCGAGGCCCACTATTGTCATTCCGGTGGTTATCAGAATCATGATACAGGTGCTCTGGATGATTATGCCTATGAAGTACCGCATCAGCAGATGCTTTATTGAGGACAGAGCCCTTCGGGCACCGGCCTCATATTTCTCAGGTACCCATATCATGATTGATTCGTAGAACAAACTTTCATCCTTAAGGAAAAAGAATGTGATGAACGTTATTGAAAAGAATGCAACAGCAAGGTTACCCAGTACCGACATGATTGAAGAGAGAAAATTCTGTATGAAATCGGCGCTGAGCACCTCCGATATCTTGTTCATGACGTAGTTCTGTACTGAGATATCGTTGGAAAGGTCGTCATTGAAGAATGCTATGACGCTCTCCATCTGCCTTAGCGGACTCTCGATCAGCTGCACTATCCGACGGCTGTCAATGGAGGCAAACTGGTTGACCTGTTTGCTTACCAACGGAATAAATATGTATAGGGCAAGGATGATCAACCCCCAGAGAAGGACCACGGTAACAAGTGCACTCAATGCTTTGGGGATATGCCATTTCCTCAGCTTTATTTTACTGAGCAGGTCAACAATTGGCCGCCCTATAAGTGACAGCACTCCTGATATCAGGATATAAGCCACTATGTTCCTGAAATACCAGAAGGCCAGCGCCAGCAGTACTACCGTTACAAATATCAGTATACTTCTCCAGGTTATTTTCATATATATAGTAAGGGGTTATATCACAAACCTAATTTTTTTTCCTTTACCCCCTCCTCCTTTCCTCCCATAAAGTTACAAAATGTCAATATCAAATCATCCCGGATTTCATTAGTATGTCATTTTGTCATTTTAAAATTCCGATGCGATGCCATATTGTCATATAAATCAAAATGGCACACAGATTGTTTTTGGGTGAATGAAGAAATTAAATAAATATATAACAAAATAAAATTAAGGAGGAAAGAGCCATGTTACCAATGATCACAAAAAGGAGTTTCAGGCCGTTTTTCATGCCGAGTCTTTTTGAAGACGATATGTTTCCCACACTCACGGGCAGTGCCAACATCACCAAGCCTGCAGTAAACATCAGGGAGGATGACAAGAAGTATTCTCTTGAGCTTGCAGTACCGGGTATTGACAAGAAAGATCTCAAGATTGAGGTCAACGAGGACATCCTGACGATTTCGATGGAGCAGAAGCAGGAGAATGAGCAGGAGGTATCGGGTTACAAGAGAAGGGAATTCAGCTATGCCTCATTCTGCAGGAGTTTTTACCTGCCCGAAGACAGCAACAGGGAGAAGATAGAGGCATCCTATAAGGATGGGATACTGACCGTTGATCTTCACAAGACTGAGGAGAAGGCTAAGCTCAGCAAAGTTGTCAAGATATCGTAGAGATATCTGAGGGAAGAGGAGGCTGTCTTGTCAGGCAGCCTCTTTTTTATTGACCTTTACAATCTTCGAGCAGCTTTTTACTGAAATTGATGCCAAACTCTACAAGGGCTGTCTCCTTGTCATTGTCGGGAGAAAACCTGAAAGCCGCAGGTTCCTCCACCACTTTTAGCTTAAGCCCTCTGAGGACATCTGATATTAAACGAGTTGCTTCACCGCTCCATCCAAATGATCCGAAGGCGGCGGCCGGTTTACCCTTGTCCCTGAGGGGATTTATCACCGCGAACATTTTGTAAACCGGCAACAGGGTATTCTGGTTTATGGTTGGCGAACCTACCAGGAGTCCGTCAGATATTACCAGGCGGGAGTCAATATCACCGATGGGAGCCGTTTCTATATCCAGAAGTTCGGCTTCCACTTCGCCGGTGCTTTCAATGCCATGTTTAAGTGATTTTGCCATCTGCCCTGTATATCCGTATGCCGATACGTATGCTATCAGCACCCTGGGTTTCTTTCTGACGGTAGAGTCAATCAGGTATTCGAGTGAATATTTCTCCGTCAGATCGACTATCTTTTTCCAGTGTGACCTCAGGATGGGGCCATGTCCGGGGCATATCATCGCTATATCAAGCGGTCTTATTTTTTCAATGGCTTTCACCATAAACCGGCTGAAGGGTTTCAGTATCACATCAAAGTAGTAGAGGAAGGCATCGTGATAATCGTCCACCTGGTCATCGAACATGCGGGCATCGCAGAAGTGTGCACCGAATGAGTCACAAGTAAAAAGCAGCCGGTCTTCCTCGAGCCAGGTGTACATTGAATCGGGCCAGTGAAGGTTTGGAGCGGAGATAAATTTCAGGGTTTTGTTGCCCAGATCGAGAGTATCGCCCTCCTTTACCACAAGCGACCTGAAGGGTTTTCCGATAATATCGTTGAGGTACCGGATTGCATTGCCGCTGCCCACAATTGTTGCCTGGGGAGCCATGTTGACCAGTTGCCTGAGGGCACCGGAATGGTCGGGTTCGGTATGGTTAAGCACGATATATTCTAAATCGGACAGAGGGCAAAGAGTCTCTATCTTCCTGATATATTCCGCGGAGAACTTTTCCTTGGCCGTTTCAATTACAGTTTTCTTTTCAGCGTTTATGAAATAGCTGTTATAGGTTGTCCCATACTCGGTGGTCATTACTATATCGAATGTAACGATATCATAATCGAGTATACCGATCCATTTCACATCGGGTGTAATGTCAATAACAAGGTCTTCCTTCCTGTCCATCATATCACTATTTTAAGGGAAGCAAAGGTAGGTTTTGTACTGAAAAAATCCAAGCGGATGATGTCAGAAGCTGCCTATCACTGAAGTGTTAGCGGCCACCTTCTGGTTAACCGATACATTGGGTCTGAAATCCTGTGGCAGGAAAAGGTCGACCCGGCTTCCGAACTTTATGAAGCCGAGTTCCTCGCCCTGTTTAACTACCTGTCCGGGTTTAGCGTAAGTAACTATCCTCCGGGCCACGGTCCCTGCTATCTGTCTCACAACGACGTGGTTGCCTGATTCGGTTTCTATCACTACGGTGCACCGTTCGTTCAGCTCTGAGGATTTGGGATGCCAGGCAACCAGGTATCTGCCAGGGTGATAGATAACCTCCCTGACAATGCCTGAAACCGGGTAACGGTTGCAGTGGACGTTTAAAGGAGACATAAACACCGATATCTGCAACCTCAAATCCCCGAGATATTCCTTTTCAATTGCCTCTTCTATCACAACTATCTTTCCGTCGGCCGGTGCAGTGACTGTCATTGGCCTGTCATTCAATGGTCTCACCGGCGAGCGGAAGAAGAACAGGAAAAATCCTGTCTTCAGCAGCGAGAGAATAAGCACGATGTAAGGAATGAGTGGTATATTGCTGAATAGCCTGAAAGCTAAAATATTGATTATTACCAGCAGTAGTACCGTTGCCATTATCAGTCTGTAACCTTCCCTGTGAATTTTCATCCGATCATCAGTTATTAGTCAGGTTCGTCATCCAAATACAGCAATAAAGAGATAAACCATCGGGAAAGAGATCACAACGCTGTCAAACCTGTCGAGGAAGCCTCCATGTCCCGGCATTATGGATCCGGAATCCTTTACCCCGATACTGCGCTTAAGCATTGATTCAATAAGATCGCCATAGGTTCCGGTCACGGAAATAATTACCCCAATTATTACCCAGCCTGATTTTTCCACTACACCGAGCCAGCCCGAAATAAGATATGCCATTGCTGCGGTCACCACAATACCGCCAATGAATCCCTCCCATGATTTTTTTGGTGATATTCTTTCAAAAAGACGATGTTTGCCAAGGGTTATACCGACGAGGTATGCCGCTGTGTCGTTGGTCCAGAGAAGTATAAAAAAACCGATCACTATTCCCGGGCTGAAAGTGATGAGCGACTGGTTTATCAGTGATGGCAGTCCCTCGCGGTAGAATGCCGAGAATGGCATCATGGAAAAGGGAATAACGGTATAAAGTATTGAAAAATAGGTATGTGCAAGAGAATCAAAGGGCTTCTCAACGTTACGGTACAATTCAATAACCATTACCACTGCCAGCATCGGTATAAGAAGCAGGAACCAGTTCCGGCTTATAATGTTTGCGGCCACCAGGGAGGAGATAAGGAAGACGGTTATCCCGGTTATGATGCCGGTCACGACCTGGGGTCTTACCCCGGTAATCCTCATCATGCGGTAATATTCCACCTGGGTCCCGATCATCATAACCAGTCCTGCAACAAGGAATGTTACGGGGTGAAGCCAGAAACCTCCCATGGCAAACAGGACTATCCATGCTCCTGTAAGTGTCCGGGTCATCAGGTTACTCAAACGTGCAGTTTGTTTATCATCGATTTTGCCTGAATCACCATGTCGCGATTCACGTAAATTTCAATATCTCCAATCAGGTACACCCTGTCCTTCTTGTTTATGACGACAGTTTCGATGTCATTCTCCAGCAGCAGTTGCCTTACTATTTCCGCCTTAAGGTCATCAGGCGATTCATAGATCTTTATCCAGTTATTCTCCATCCCTGGTTCCCGGTTTTTTTTCGGTCGATCTGGCTGTCACCTTCCGGTTGGATCTCTTCTTCCCATCCCCGGGGCTGTCTGAGGTTTTTGTATCAGCGGGTTTGACCGCTTCATTGCCTTTTCCGTTTTCCGACAGCAGGTGTATTTCCTCTCCCTTTCTCTTTCCGAAGACCCGTTCCATATCCTCCCCGAAGATCACCTCGCGTTCGAGCAACAACTCAGCTATTTCCCTGAGTCCCGCCAGGTTTTCCTTCAGAACCTTCTTCGCCCTCTGGTATGACATATCTATTATCTGCTTAACCTCTGCATCGATTATCTCCGATGTTTTTTCACTATAGGGTTTGGTGAATCCGTATTCCGACTGGCCGGTTGAGTCGTAGAAGCTAATGTTGCCGAGTTTTTCGCTCATGCCGAAGAAGGTGACCATGGCGTAAGCCTGCTTGGTGACCTTCTCGAGGTCACTGAGCGCCCCGGTTGATATCCTGCTGAAGATGATCTCTTCTGAAGCCCGGCCGCCGAGTGCGTATGCCATCTCATCGAGAATCTGTTCAGTGGTAGTGAGCTGTCGCTCCTCGGGGAGGTACCAGGCTGCACCAAGGGCCCTGCCCCTGGGTATTATTGTAACCTTCAGCAGTGGACTGGTATGCTCCAGGAGCCAGCTTACCGTGGCGTGACCGGCTTCATGGAATGCTATTGTCCGCTTCTCGTCAACAGAGACTATCTTGTTTTTCTTTTCAAGGCCGCCGACAATCCTGTCGACAGCATCGAGGAAATCCTGTTTCTCAACGACATTTTTATTTTTCCTGGCGGCTATCAGGGCGGCCTCATTGCAGACGTTTGCTATGTCGGCTCCCGAGAAACCCGGGGTTTGCTTTGCAAGGAACCCGATATCAAAACCCTTGTCGAGTTTAATGGGTCTGAGATGAACCTTGAAGATGTCCTCTCTTTCCTTAAGATCTGGCAATTCAACATGTATCTGTCTGTCGAACCTGCCTGCCCTGAGAAGTGCCCTGTCGAGGATGTCAGCCCTGTTGGTGGCAGCGAGTATGATGACACCGACATTTGAGCCGAATCCGTCCATTTCGGTGAGCAGCTGGTTCAGTGTATTCTCCCTTTCGTCATTGGAGCTGAAATTCACATTTTTGCCCCTGGCTCTCCCCACTGCGTCTATTTCATCAATGAATACTATACAGGGGGCTTTCTCCTTGGCCTGTTTGAACAGGTCCCTGACCCTCGAAGCCCCTACCCCTACGAACATCTCAACAAAATCGGACCCTGAGATTGAGAAGAAAGGCACGTTTGCTTCTCCGGCAACAGCCTTTGCCAGCAGTGTCTTTCCGGTTCCCGGAGGACCGATCAGGAGGGCGCCCTTTGGTATCTTACCTCCCAGTGCAGTATATTTCTTGGGGTTCTTGAGGAAGTCGACTATCTCCATAACCTCGGTCTTAGCCTCCTCGAGCCCGGCAACGTCATTGAAGTTTACCTTTACGGTTGTATCCTTGTCGAAAATCTGGGCCCTCGATTTGCCAACGCTGAAGATGTTGCCTGCTCCACCTCCGCCACCTGCCATCCTTCTTATAAGGAACATCCAGAGCACTATGAGAAGCCCGAAGGGAATAATCCATCCCAGTATCTCACCGAAGTAGCTCTTTCTTGTTTCATACACAGGGTAAAGTCTTTCAGAGTCACTGTAACCGGCCTCGTTTTGTGTATCGGTGAGGAAGGTCACGAAGAGTTCTACGGTACCGAAGGCGTGGTAGAAGTGGGGTTTGGTGGCTGATGCCAGTCCTCCCTTCGGGAGGGTTGCATCGGGATAATTTCCCGACTCTATTGCACTCTCCGTAAGATATATATCAGCACGCTCCTTATTGATAATCACAAGCTTATCGACATCGCGGCTTAAGATCATTTTTTTCAGCTCGCCCTGGGTTGCTTGCTTTGTGGTTTTCCCCGTGTAGAGCAGGTTAACTGCAAGGAAGCCAACAGCTAGAAGTCCCCAAATCCAATTTGAATTGAATTTTGGTCTGCCTGGAGTGTCCTCCTTCCTCTGCGGTTCCTGGTTCATTTTATTTTCCTTTTCCATAGTTACTCCTTTAACAGAAGGGGATCCTCAATCACTTCCATTTCGGCATCTGCCCATAGACTTTCAAGGTTATAAAAGTTGCGATACTCCTCCCTGAAGATGTGAACAATAACACTGCCATAGTCGAGGAGAACCCATAAGCAGTTCTCAAGACCCTCCCTGTGAACGGGTTTCTCGCCGGCCGATTTTCTCACCGTGTCGACCACCGAGTAACTCAGGGCATCAACCTGGGTACCCGAATTCCCGTGACATATAACAAAATAGTCACAAACACGGTTATCAAGTCTTCGCATGTCAAGCTTAACGGCATTTACTCCTTTTTTTTCGAAGATCCCCCTGGCAATACTGTCCAACAATAATCCTTCTCCCTTCAGCTTTTTCTTTGCCATTAATACCTGCCTGTTTGTAACCGTTATTTGCACCGCAAAATTAACAAGATTTATCACTACTTTTGTTCCCGCCCTCTACTTTTTACAATTTGGATGCCAATCAATTAAATGGCAATGCTAAAAACAACAAAAAATTGATCGATCAGCAGGACTATTCCGATGAAGGTAGGTTCACATATAATAGATCTCGATACTGTTTCATCGACCAACAATTATGCTCTTGCCCTCCTTGAGGAAGAGAAGCCTGTTGACGGAACAGTGATAACGGCTGGTTATCAGTCGGGAGGCAGGGGCCAGGAGGGCAACTCATGGGAAAGTGAGAAGGGAAGGAATCTTCTTTTCACAATCATCCTCTA
>JAVEWX010000136.1:0-8181 GCA_034004335.1 Bacteroidales bacterium
GATCCTGGTAGTGTAATGCAACATTGACGACCAGATCGGGCTCGAAGGAGGTAATAAGAGAAACCAGTTCAGGAACATTGTCAGCATCAACACGAGCAGTATTAAGACTGTTGCTGCCTATTTTGGCGGCTATTGTGTCGCACTTTGATTTTGTGCGGCTGGCAAACATTATCTCTGAGAAAACCTCAGGAAGGGCTGCCATTTTATAAGCCACAACAGTGCCTACACCACCGGCACCAATAAGAAGTACTTTACTCATATATTGTTGTTTTAAGGATTCGTCTATTCACAAATATAGAAAAAATTTAGGTACAGGGAAAAAGATGATTCTGCGGCCCTTCCCCGGCCCACAAAAGAGGTGATCGCCAGGAACCGGAGGAGAGACTGACTGCTTCCCTGTCGTGACAACTACATAATTATCAGTCCTGTGACGAATCCGGTATACAGCAGAAGGAAGATTGCTCCCTCCCACCTTTCCAGCCTTCTGCCTCGCCCGGTGAAGACAAAGATGAACAGCAACAGGCTTGCAAGTATGTTGAAATACAGATCAAGCTGGAGACCCCCGGGAATGGAGACAGGATAGATCACAGCCGATATGCCCAGGATGAAGAAGAGGTTGAAGATATTAGAACCAACCACATTACCGATGGCAATATCGAGGTTTTTCTTTCTGGCTGCAACAACAGATGTTGCAAGCTCAGGCAGTGATGTTCCCACCGATACGATGGTCAGGGCAATAACCTTCTCGGATATCCCGATCATCCTGGCGATATCAGTTGCCGAAACGACTATCATTCTTCCTCCAACCGCAAGAAGGACCAGCCCTGCAATTATCAACAGGACGGATTTAGTAACGGTGTAGTCGCGGATTTCTATTTTCTGCTCCTCCCTGTTGCCTTTAATAACCGCAACATTATAGGCCATGAACACCATGAAGAAAAGGAGGAGTATTATGCCATCAACCCTCGATATCAGGTTACCGTCGGCACGATCAAACAGCACATCACCAGCCATGAAATACACCGCCAGCGCGGCCAGAAGGCTCAAAGGAATCTCGATCCATGTAGTGGTATTCCTCACCTCCAGAGGTCTTATGACTGCAGATATGCCGAGTATGGCCAGTATATTAAAAATATTGCTGCCTATGACATTACCGAGGGCCATGTCGGAGTTGTGCCTGAGTGAGGCAAAAAGATTGACGACAAGTTCGGGCGATGATGTGCCAAAGGCCACTATTGTCAGGCCTATAACCATATCGGGAACATTCAGCCGGCGGGCCAGCGAGGAAGCGCTGTCGACCAGGATATTGGCCCCGTAGATTAGTGCTGCGAACCCTGCAGCCAGCAATAATACATTGATCATAGCATATTATTTATAATATCCTTTACCTGCCCAGGTAATTACGGCATCTTTCCAGACTCTCCGGCGTACCGGCATCAAGCCAGTAGCCTCCGTCGTGCAGGAAGGTGTTTATCCTCTTTGTGGCTGCCAGTGACAGATATAGTCCTGTCATCGAATAAACGCCCTCATCCATGAACGAGAATATCTCAGGGCTGACCACATGAATGCCCGAGAAGGCAACCCTGTTAAGGGTCAGTTCCTCGTCGGTAACAATTGTCCGGGCATTCTTCCTGCTTGTCCATCCCCTCAGCATCCCATTCTCATCGACCAGCAGGTACCTGTCTCCCTCCCTGTGCCTTACGGCGAGTGTTGCCAGGCCTCCGCTCTGCAGATGACGGGAATAAAGTTCGTCAAGGTTCAGGTCGGTAACAATGTCGACATTATACAGCAGGAAGGGCTTATCGTCGAAGAAATGCCTTGCCCTGAAAAGGCCTCCGCCTGTATCCAGCAACCTGTCAGTCTCGTCGGATATGCTAATCGTGAGGCCCCCCGAATTTAGGCTTTCGGCCTTTTCCCTCACCATGCCGGCAAAGTGGTGAACATTGATGATAATATCATTGAAGCCCGCAGCGGCGAGCCTGGCAACTGCCGCCTCAAGCAGGGTAATCCCGCCCGCATCGGCCAGGGCCTTTGGCCGGTCCGTGGTCATCTTACCGAGCCTGGTACCAAGGCCTGCGGCAAATATCATCGCCTTCATTCGTGTCACTTATAGTTATTTGGCCGGGAACCGTGGAGGCCGTCCTGACTGATACATTCGGCCCTGAGTTCATCGAACTTCTTAACAGCGCTGATGCTCCTGATCGTGCTGAAGAGTTCTCTGAGTCCGACCCCTGTATCCTGATTATCAACAATATCCGTCAGAAGGCCTACCGCAGGAACAATACTTTCCGCAAATGTCTCCTTTTTCTCATAGAGACCCCTGAAACCGAAGGCCCCAAGGGCCTGCATAAGTCTTATCATGGCAAAGGCAGGGTAGTGAAGAAGAAATTCAGCCCTGCTCATGCCGCTGCCGGCCTCAATTTCTTCAAGGTATTCATTCAACAGTAATTCCCTCCTTTCCGCGTTGATGTGAGCCTTGGCATCATAAAGCAAAGAGGCAACATCGTACTGCGGGGCTCCCCTCCTGCCTCCCTGGTAATCGATGAACCAGGGCTCCATGTCCCTTATTATTATGTTTGCAGACTGAAAGTCGCGGTACAGGAAGAAATCGCTGCGGGCTTTAAGCAGGTGATCGCGCAGCGTTTCAAGGTCGTGTTCAAGCCTCCGCTCGTGGTAGGGTACTGCCATAAGGTTCAGGAACATGTACTTGAAATAGTTCATATCCCACATCATTGACCTGCTGTCGAAGCTGCGATGAGGATAGCAGAGGTCGAGATCGAGTCCCTCGTAGCCTGTGGTCTGGAAGCGTACGAGCTGCCTGAGAGCCTTGCGGTAAACGGTCAGGGACTGCTGGTCGGTCAGCACTTCACCTGTATCACCTGTCAGGCACTCATACAGGTTCCTCGGGCCCAGGTCCTCAAGGAAATAAATATGGTCTTCGCGGTAATAGGCAAACACTTCGGGTACCGGCAGTTTCCTGATCCTGAAATGACGGGTGAAACCCACGAAGGCCTCATTCTCCTCCTCCCTGTCATTACAGGCAGCAAGAATAGTTCCATCCTCCTCGTGTATTCTGAAGTAGCGTCTGTATGATCCTGAGCCCTTCAGCGAGTCGATACCAAGGGGCTCCTTCTTCCTGAACAGGCGATAGAACCTGATTACCTTTTCCTTAACATTCATCTGCCAGATACATCGGTGAGCGTATCCATAACTGCAGGATACGGCTGTAAAATTAACCAAGATTCGCAACCCCGTGTCGCCGGGGCGGCAAAATTTGTTTTATATGGAAAATATTGGCAATTTTAGCTCCGTTTGATTCCAAATAACCGTAGTATGAGATTGTTTTCCACCATCGCTGTCCTTCTTATCATGATTCTTCAGGCAGGAACCGCCGGCGGCCAGGCTGTAAAGCCCGGGTTCCTGAATTATATCGATCATCAATGGGTTGACTCTGTATTTAAAACCATGTCGACAGATGAACAAATAGCCCAGTGCATATGGGTGGCAGCATGGTCAGACAGGGATGTCAGTCATTCTTTCGAAATAGCGGACCTGATCACCGAATACAAAATAGGCGGACTCATATTTTTCCAGGGCACCCCGGAAAAACAGGCGGAGTTGTCGAATCATTACCAGTCATTGTCGGAAATACCGCTTATAATTGCAATGGATGCCGAATGGGGTCTGGGCATGAGGCTTACCGGCGTTGACCGGTTTCCCTACCAGATGACACTCGGAGCCATACGCAACGACTCCCTCATTTACCTGATGGGACGGTCAATAGCACTGCAGGCCAGGAGAACCGGAGTGCATGTAAACTTCGCGCCTGTTGCCGACATCAACAACAATCCCTCAAATCCTGTCATTAACTACCGTTCTTTTGGCGAGCAGAGGGAAAACGTAGCATCCAAGTCGGTAATGTATATGAAAGGTCTGCAGGACAACGGGATTCTTGCCACTGCCAAACACTTTCCGGGACACGGAGATACTGACACCGATTCCCATTACGACCTGCCCGTCCTGAAACACAGCAGGCAGCGGTTCGACTCTCTGGAGTTCTACCCCTTCCGCCGGTTGATCGACGAGGGTGCAGGGGCAATAATGACGGCTCATCTTAATGTGCCGGCTCTCGATATAAGGCAGGGACTTCCATCAACACTGTCAGACATTATCATAACGGGTTTGCTTAAGAAGGAGATGAATTTCAGCGGACTGGTTGTTACCGATGCCATGAACATGCGAGGGGTCACCGGGGCATTTCCTTCGGGTACGGCAGAGGCCAAAGCCTTCGAAGCGGGCAACGATGTCCTTGAATTCGTAACTGATGTCGGTGCCGCCATCAGTGAAATCAGGAAACTGATCGAATCGGGCCGGATGTCAGCGGCAGAACTTGAGGCCAGATGCCGGAAGGTGCTGGCTCTCAAGTATTGGGCAGGGCTGGCAGATTTTTCCCCCGTTGCCACCGTGGGTCTGTCTGACGAGCTGGCCTCGGGAGAGCTCAAGGCACAGATCAGGGAACTCTATGAAAATGCAATAACAGTCCTGGAGAACAGAAACAACGTCCTTCCGGTCAGGAACCTGGAATCAACAAGAATAGCGACACTCGCGGTGAACAGAAAAGCCGTCTCGATCTACCAGGAAACCCTTGGACGCTATACCTCCGTTGATCACTACTTCGTCGACATGAACGGTGGCGACGGATACAGGGAAGTACTCGAAACGCTCAGGGACTACGATCTGGTGATAGCCGGCATTTTCGGAACCGATCAGAGGCCCGGAAGCGGCTTCGGAATAAGCGCAGGTCTCGACTCCCTGATAAAGAAACTTAACCGCCAGAACAGGGTCATCGTCACCTATTTCGGCAACCCCTATGCCATAGCGAGAATACCCTCTCTTCAGGAGGCAGCAGGGGTAATACTTACCTACCAGGAAAACGACTTCACTGAGAGCCTTGCTGCCCAGCTCGTATTCGGTGCCTTTGGTTCCAGGGGAACATTACCAGTAACCATAAACCCGGGATACCCGGCCGGTTATGGTATCAGAATCCCCGGGAACATAAGACTGCAGTATGGCTACCCCGAATCGGCCGGGATGAGTTCCCTGTTGCTGAATCACAAAATTGACTCACTGGCAAACCTGGGAATAAGTGAGGGAGCATATCCCGGATGCGTGGTGATGGCAGCAAGAAAAGGCATTGTGGTTTTTAATAAAACCTACGGCCATCATGAGTATGACGGCCGAATCGAAGTGAGGGAGGATGACCTCTATGACCTGGCATCAGTAACCAAGATAGCCGCCTCCACTCCCGCCCTCATGCTGCTCGATGCCCGGGAACTGTTTTCTCCCGACGAGACACTGGGACATTATGTGCCTCTTTTCAAGGGTTCCGACAAGCAGGACCTTAAGCTGAGGGAGATGCTTGCACATCAGGCAGGCCTCGTGGCCTGGATACCCTTCTGGAAGGAAACAATAAAAGAGGCTACCGGGGAGTTCAGGAGCAGGACCTTCCAGCCCGGCCCCTCCGACAGATTTCCCGTGATGGTGGCAAATAACCTCTATATTCACCGTACATACCGCAACAGGCTTTTCAGGGAAATAAGAGATTCAAAGCTGGGCGAAAAAAAATTCCTTTATTCCGACCTTACCTTTATTATTGTACCCGAGATCATCAGCTCAATTACCGGTGAGGACTGGACAGGCTTCGTGACGGAAAATATCTACAGGAAACTGGGAGCCCACAACCTTACATTCAATCCCTACCTGAAGTACCCTCTTACACGGATAGTGCCCACCGAATATGACAGCCTTTTCAGAAGACAATTGCTTCACGGCACCGTTCACGACGAAGGGGCAGCCATGCTCGGAGGCGCCTCGGGCCATGCGGGGCTTTTCGGCACCGCCGGTGACCTCATGAAGCTGATGGAGATGTACAGGCGTCAGGGCAGCTACGGAGATGAACAGTTGATCCCCAGGGAAATCATTGCTGAATACACTACCTGCCAGTTCCCGGAAAATAAAAACCGGCGCGGACTGGGATTTGACAAGCCTCTGCTTAACAATGACGAACTTCCCGACGAAGAGGTCTATCCAATAAGGGAGACCTCACTTTCAAGCTTTGGCCATTCAGGCTTCACCGGAACATTTACCTGGGTTGATCCGGAATATGAACTTACTTATGTATTCCTGTCGAACAGGGTTTACCCCACCAGAGACAACCCAAAACTATCTGAACTAGGTATCAGGACAGGTATTCTGAAGGCACTGTACGACTCGATAACAGATTAGGGTAAGGTATGGGGCATGGGGTATTCGGTATTCGGTATTCGGTATTCGGTATTACTCCCTTCGGTCGTGAGCTCGTCGGTTACTCCCTTCGGTCGTGAGCTCGTCGCTCTGCTCCTCGGTTTGCGCCTCGGTTCGCCGGTCTAGGTTCGGTGATCGGTAACACGGAACTCGGAATACGTAACACGGAACAGGAACTGAACAAGCAACCAGCAACGTCTGCTTTAAAGAATATCGTCAGAAAAGAGCGCCCGCGGAAGATCGCGAAGGTTATACCTCGATGCCATGGCTTCACCGTACGCGCCTGCCGACCTTATTGCCAGGATATCACCCCTCCTCGTCAGCGGCAGTTCAGCCATGCGGGCAAAGGTATCTGCCGATTCACAAACCGGACCGACAATATTGTATTTAGAGATATCACCCGTCGATGTCAGGTTCTCAATCAGGTGAAAAGCCTGGTATAGTGCCGGCCTGAGCAGATCAGTCATTCCGGCATCCACGATAGCATATTGTACCCCGAGAACCCTCTTGATATACAACACCCTTGTTATCAGGCTTCCACACTGACCAACCACTGCCCTTCCCAGTTCAAACAGTACCTGTTGGTGATCCCTCCTCCGGATGAAGGTTCCGAATATTTCAAAGTACTCTTTTATTGAAGGCATGGTGTCGGGATAATAGTGATCTATGCCCAGGCCTCCACCAACATTTATGATGTCAATATCGACACACCTGTTGGAGAACCATTCCGTGAGTTCATTTATTCTTGCGCAAAGGTTCCTGAACGCGGTAAGGTTCAATATCTGGGAGCCGATATGAAAGTGGATACCCTTTAGGTTCAGGTAAGGAGACCCGGTTATGAAGTCCGTCACCTCCTCAAGTTCGCCCATATGAATGCCGAACTTTGTCTCCTCAACTCCTGTAGTTATATAGTTATGGGTAAAAGCATCGACGTTGGGATTGATCCTTACAGCCACTGAAGCTACCTTACCCTTTGCTGCCGCGATGGATGAAAGGTTTTCGATTTCGGCCATCGATTCGCAATTAAAGCAGAAGATACCGGAATCGAGGGCAAATTCTATTTCCCTGTCTGTCTTTCCTACCCCGGCAAAGACAATATCATCTGCAGTGAAGCCATTATCAAGACAGTGCCTTATTTCGTTACCGGAAACACAGTCAGCCCCAAAACCAGCTTCTGCCACCATTTTTACAATCCGCGGATTGAAATTGGCTTTCACGGCATAGTGTGTTCTGAAGCCATATTTGCTTGACGCCTCATGTATGAGATCAAGGGTTCGGCGCAGCAGATCGAGGTCGTAGTAGTAAAAGGGTGTGGGTAACGCGGCAAATTTCTCCGTGACAGCTCTGTTTATCATTTTTTACCGGAAAATAGATGTTTGTGCAACGACCTGAGCGCATCCTGCTTGTGAATACTGTCAATCAGAAGGGATATGCTGATCTGACTGGCTCCATAGCTTATCATCTTCAACGGGATATAATCGAGAGCCTGGAATATTTCAGGTGCCGAACCTGTTCTTCCGGTTCTGAAATCACCCACCACGCATATAATTGTCTGGTCCGACTCAACCTCCACACTGCCCAGTCTCCTGAGTTCATTCACTATGTCGGGCAGGTTATCGGTCATATCAACCGTCAGTGATACAGATACTTCCGATGTGGCTATCATGTCAATTGCGGTCCGGTACACCTCGAATATCTCAAAAACCTTTCTCATGAAGCCGTAGGACATCAGCATACGGTCGGAAGTAATGCGTATTGCTGTTATGTTATCCTTTGCTGCAACGGCCTTATAGTCCTCATAAGCGGTTACCGACCTGATCACCGTTCCGGGATCATCGGGTTCGAGGGTATTCTTCAGTATTACAGGTATTTTTCTTT